>CAMDPW010000033.1 GCA_945905715.1 Rickettsia typhi | reverse complement strand
ATTTTCAATACGCCACCCGTCTTTAACTCCTTGCATAATTTATTTAATATTACCTTTAGTCATTTTAAATTTGTCACTTACATCCATTTGTTGGTTTTACCAGCCTTTGTTTTCAGTATCTTAACGCATTTACTTTAACCAAATGATCATTGGCATTTTTTAGCATCAATATTGATGCTAAAAAATGCCAATGATCATTAATGAGCTCTCTACATTTGCAGAGCTATGATGGTCAAATCAACAAAGTCATGGTTAAAATCAAGAGTTCTGGTACTGTTTGTTTTAACCATGTGATCATAAATTAACCATGATAATGATATCACTTTAGTTTTCTTACCGAGAATAGCTGCAGGTTCTTTAATATTATTAATAATTACAAAAGCTTCAGATTCTTCCCACCATAGTGGCTGATATCAATCTCTACAAGAAATATGATAAATATCAAGTAATCTCATATAGTAATCATAAATGCCTAAATCGTGAAAATCTTTCAGATTTATCATTCTGACATTAAAGACAAGTTTTCGCATATCAGTATTTGTTTCGGCAGCAATGAATTGCTTTAAGTGAGTTTCGTAATTATATACTTTCTGTTTTTTATTCAGTCTCAACAGTGCTAACCTCTGTAACTGGAGGTAGGATTATTATCTCTTTCTACATGCTATTACACGCAGGATTATGACGAATACTGGTTACTATCTTAGTGCAATCTGTAAAAAACAAAAAACAAAGCTATTAAATATAGAATGCGCATTTACACTGATTCCAATCAAATACTCATAACAGGAATAACCCTTGGTATAGGATTTCCCTCCTCTGGGATCGCATTTATGCTAAGTAGCAGGATAGGGAGCTAGGAGCTCTACTAAGAATTAACTTTTCACTGCAACTATAAACAATGCTAATTGTCTAGGTTTTTTAGCATCTGAAGTTCGAAACTTAATACTACCTACAAAAGGAAAATAAAATATACTAAAATAAGGATCAGATTACACAATATTTTTAATCCAACATTAACTATAAAACTTAATTTTTAAAATTGTTTATTGGTCATAGGCAGAAATTTATGATCTTTGATATTTAAAAGCTTTATTTTGCCAGATAAATGGTTACAAAGAACCGTAAATTTTATGGTTTAACCAAATGCGGTTGGTGTGGGTAGTTACTATATATAATATAACAAATGGTCTCTATTTTTCTTTGAATGCATGCCAGAACGTGCTTGTTACTGGGTCTAGCAGGTATTGCAATAAGGTTCGCTCACCAGTGACGATCATAACCTCAGCTCCCATTCCAGGATAAAGCTCATAATTACGTAACTTAGAAATTTTAGTGAGTTGAGATTTATCTACTTCAATTCGTACTTTGTACATTGGATGCGGCACATTACCATGGTGTTGTTCAATAATATCAGGCGCAACTTTAACTACCACGCCATCAAGAGGGGAGGTACTTCTATTTCTAAAGGCAGTAATTCTTATTTTGGCAGTTAAGCCCACATGAATTGAGTCAATATCTTTTGGATCAACAAAGGCATCAATCACCAAATTATCGTCTCGAGGAATGACATCTAATAACGCCTCTCCTGGTTTTGCAACACCACCAATTGTATGGACTGCTAGTTGAGTTACAGTACCGTCTATCGGCGAAGTGATATCTAGTCGACTCATTGCATCTCTTGCAGCTATAATTCTTGATTTATTTTCAGAAAGATCTCCAGCGAGGCTAGCTTCTTTTATTTGCAAGTCAACTAAACGTGATTTGTAGGCAAACCCCTTATCAAACAGCTGTTGAATTAATTCGACTTGACCACGTGTCAATTCTAGTTGCTTACTAATCGCTTCTTTGCGCGCTTCTGAAGCTGCAATAGAAGCTTGGAGGTCAATCGGACTAAGTCTAATTAAAGCCTGTCCACGTTTTACATGATCACCGTTTTTTACATAAATCGCCTCAATAATCCCACCTTCTTTATGTTGAATTATTTTTTTATTAGACTCTACTACTACGGTACCCGTAGCTGTTGCTGCGCTATTAAGCGGAGCAACTGCTGCCCAAATACCAAACACAAAGAAAGTAATAATGGTTACCCACATACCAAATAAGATTGCTGGTCTTGCTTGCTGTACCACTTCGTTTCGAGAATGTCTCACTGTTTCTTTATTGTTCACAACGAAATCAGTACACAGATCAATTGCTTTAAGTGATTTACCCAAAAACTTTTGCAAATCTTGAATAAGATATGCAAATTTATATTCTGAGAATTTTTTATGATGTTTGTTAGCTGAATCTAAAAATTTTAAAACTTTAGGATACTCCTTGATTTTAGTAAGAGTTTTTTTTAAGTCAGTTTTTTTATCATTGGTATTTTTCAGTTGTGTATCATTGATAGATTGATTATCAGTCTGTATAGGTTGATTAATTATAGGTCCAGCATTTGGATCTATAGAGATACTATATCTCATTTTATGCAGTATCTGTCCTTCAGAGTTATTCTTAGGTTTATCCGTGTCTACTTCATTATTTTTATGCTTTATATTTTTTTGCATAAATATCCTTAATTAGTTGGGGTATTAGCAGCAAGATCTTCTGCTGACTTTGCTGGCTGAGAAAAGCGAGCTACTATTTCAGCTCTAGGCCCATAAGCCACTATTGATCCTTCTTGCATAATCATAATCATATCAACAAATGCCAGAATCGATGGTCGATGTGAAATTAAGATAGTGCTAATTTTTCTTGCTTTGGCATTAGCTATTGCCTGAACTAATGCTTGCTCTCCTCTCTCATCAAGGTTAGCGTTTGGCTCATCTAAGACGACTAATTTAGGATGTCCGTAAAAAGCTCTGGCTAACGCCACTCTTTGTTTCTGACCACCAGAAAGGGCAGATCCAGCTAGACCAATATCACTTTCATAACCATTAGGTAGTTTTGAAATCATTTCATGAGCACCAGCAAATTTTGCAGCGTCTATTACTAGTTCAGGATTAGGATCATGACTCATTCTAGAAATATTTTCTTTTATAGAGCCATTAAATAATTCAATACCTTGAGGGACATAACCCACATGCTGACCAAAATCATCCCTATTCCAGGTAAACACATCAGCATTATCTAATCTTACGCAGCCAGATGTTGGCTTCCACACACCTACAAGCAACCTAGCTAAAGTTGATTTACCAGCAGCACTTGGCCCTATAATTGCTAGTGACATTCCTGGTTCTAAAGTAAAATTTAAGCCGCGTAAAATTTCTTTTTGTGGTTGCCCAGCTTGGGTAGACAAAGCAAAGAAAACATTTTCTGCAGTAAGCCTTCCTTCTGGATACGGTATTGACATTCCTTCAATCTTGTTAAGTGATTTATCAAGGAAAGATTTGATTTTACTATATGACTTGCGTGCGGATGAAACCTGCTTCCATACTTCAATAGCTTGATCAAATGGCGCCAATGCACGACCCACTATGATGGAACTAGCGATCATATTACCGACGGTCATTTCAGGTGGACTTGTGCTAATGACTAGATAAGCACCAATACCAGTGACACTAACCTGCAAAATTGCTCGTAAAAATTTAGTAATATTACCAATAATACCGTTACGATAACTTGCTATAGATTGCATTTTGAGCGCCTGATTATTCACTGAAGCCCAGCGGGATTGAATACTAGACATCATGCCCATAGCTTGAACTGTTTCGGCATTTCTGGTGGCTATCTCTGCTAAATAGTGACCTTTAATATTATACTCATTGGAATTAGATAGCGTATCATTAATAGCATACGCATTTAAGAAAGCGAAAAATAAGATTAACAGTCCACCTATCACTGTTAACCAACCTAAAGATGGATGAATCAAGAATACTACTATTATGTATATGATAGACCATGGAGCATCGAATAAACTATTTATACCAATGCTGGTTAAGAATGATTTTATTGTAGAAAACTCCCTGATAGTTTGACTAGCGCCCATTGATTGTTTGATCGAGCTAGCCTCAACCGCATGAGCAAACAATTTCGGAGAGAGTTTTTTATCAAGCCATTCACCAATTTTTATTAAAGTAAATGACCTAGCTACTTGTAATAAAGTATAGGATGCATAAATGGCTATTATAATAACAGATAACATCAATAGAGTGTCTTTACTACCGCTAGATATCACTCGATCTAGTACTTGTAAAGAATAAAGAGGGGTAATTAAATTTAGAACGTTTACACCAAATGAAAAAATAAACGTAATAATAAACGCAAGCCGACAATCATTTAAACCCTGAACTAGAAGGTTTGTACTTGTCTTATTTGAATCTTTTTCTTTTATCATAAATGAAATTTTTTCTTCAATTTTAATTCATAAAACTTAGAGTAATCATTATCAATGCTGACGATTGCAATGTACATTATAGCGATTCTTAATACAAGATTAAAGGCGTATTTGAAAATTTATTTTTGTCATTACAAACAAATAAGATTATTGCGTTAAGAACAGCTTTTTTTCATACATCGTATCTTTAAGTGTTATGCATAACCAAAAAGAAGGTCTAACACTTTGTTTTGATTTATGCTCGCATTCATTAGAATTGAAATAGCACTCTAGAATTGCTAACGCAATAACACTGCATCTAAACCGTTTCCCTAATATAATGTAGTGAATAATGTATCGTGTAAAGTACTTTTATCGTAATTTGATCAAAAACCCCCTATGAAAGCACAAACTTTTCTTTCTAATCTCAACATTACGGCTATCGAGTATTGTAAGATTTTAATTGATATTAAAAGTATTTTACATTGAGATTCAAGTCTAGTACAGTGCTACATATGAATGTTTAAGCACTTGCCTTGCTAGTCGTAGAATCATCCAAGTTCGATCAGATACTTGGTGGTGCAGATGATTATTTTTTTGGTTCTACTGATTCATGATAGTGCTGCCACGTTATTCTAGGATTTGGTCTAAGTTTTACTTGGCTCCCAAATATCTTTTTCTTGTTGTCCTACAGAGTTTTAATTAAGACCTATGATTTTCTATATGTGAGAGCTTCAAGTTTGCGGTGTTGTATTACGAAGATATAAGCATAAAAATAATAATGATGGCGGAGGAAAGGGGATTTGAACCCCTGAGACATTGCTGCCAACACGCTTTCCAGGCGTGCGCCTTAAACCGCTCGGCCATCCCTCCTATCAATGTTTAACAAATAATATATTTAACTATCAAGAAATCAAGTTGTTATTGCATTTTATTGCATTAGTATTTAGTCTTAATACTCAAAATAACAAATGCATGAGGTAGTTGTGGATTTAAAGAAAATTGAGATAGGCACTAACCCACCAGAGGAAGTGAATGTTATTATCGAAATTCCTGCTGGTTCAAATCCGGTCAAATATGAATTTGATAAGGCTAGTGGTGCATTATTTGTGGATCGTTTTATTCAGGTTGCGATGCACTATCCGTGTAATTATGGTTTTATACCACATACTTTATCGTATGATGGAGATCCGTGCGATGTATTAGTAATTTCGGATTTTCCGGTGGTACCAGGTAGCGTAATACAGGCTAGGCCAATAGGAGTGTTGCTTATGGAGGATGAATCTGGGTTTGATGAAAAAATTCTTGCTGTGCCTACTACAAAATTAAGTCAGTATTATATTGATATTAAGTCATATAAAGATTTACCAGATATAGTAGTACAGCGTATTACTCACTTTTTTGAAAATTATAAAATTCTAGAACAAAATAAATGGGTTAAGGTTCAGGGATGGAAAGACGCAGATCATGCAAAACATAAGATCAACGAATCTATAGCGCGAGCAAAAATTTAAGTAAGTAGTTGACGTTTTCTATTGCAAGTTTATTCTAGATAATGTAAACCTTGCACCAGTGTTTAGCGATCGTTTGCTGGCTAGCTAGCGGTTTTATACCATTGTTTAATATATATTTCGCGGTCGTGGCGAAATTGGTAGACGCGCAGCGTTGAGGTCGCTGTTCTGTAAAGAGTTGGAAGTTCAAGTCTTCTCGACCGCACCATAAATTGTTAAATGTCATATTAATTCTTTTCAAAAGACCAGGTGTTACCAGCATTATATAAGATCAGGATGGTTGATTATGGAAAACAAAAAACTTCTTCTTCTAGAAGAAAATGGTGGTAAAGCTCCTATCAAAGATGAAATAAATCATTCAATAAATCTTGCTTTTGAACAAGAAAACGATAAGCAATTAAAATCTATTATCACTCGCATACATTATGCAGATCTTGCTGATTACATTAATTTTGCCAAATACGAGCAACGACAAAAGATCATTGAACTATTAAACAATAAGATCAATCCTGAAATCTTGCTTGAATTTGATATTGATGTTTTGCGTTCCTTAAAGGAAATTTTAGGCAAGAAGAAATTTTCTACGTTAGTCGGTAAATTAGACAGTGATGACGCTATTTATTTATTAGATGATTTTAATGAAGATGAAAAAAGTGAGATCTTAGCTAATATCACATCTTTAAGCAGAAAGAATCTTAAGAAAGGCCTAGAGTATCCAAAAAACAGTGCCGGTATTTTGATGCAAAGTAATTTTATAACTCTTCAGGATGATAGTAGTGTGGGTGATGTATTGGAATATTTAAGTGGTAATAGTAAGCTACCTGAGGACCTGGATGAAATGTATGTAGTCAGTAAAGGCAAGAAACCGGTTGGATCAATATATGTCAGTCAGTTGATTAGAAATAAGCATAATGCGCTAATAAAAAAAATCATGCATAAAGAATTACAGTTGGTATCAACTCATCTTGATCAAGAAGAAGTGTCCTATATTTTACGTCACTACGATCTTAATTCAGTACCAGTTGTCAATAAAAGCAATAAGATGGTCGGAGTGATTTATCTCGATCAAATAGTAGACGTAGTTGAAGAGGAAGTTGAAGAGGATATAATGAAATTGGGAGGGGTTAATATTATAGATATTTACTCTGCTTTTTTTAAAACAGCGATACAAAGATTTCCATGGTTATTTTTTAATTTACTTGCTGCTTGCTTGACCTCGGTAATGATCAGTTTATTTGATGCCACTATTGAAAAAATTGTAATATTAGCCGCGATTATGCCTATTGTAGCATCAACTGGTGGTAATGCAGGAACTCAAACCGTAACAGTAATGGTAAGAGCTATAGCAAACAAAGACATTACTAGTGCTAATGCTTGGCAGATAATTTTGAAAGAAATTTATGCATGCGCCATAAATGGTTTGTTGTTAGGAATATTAGGTGCAGTTATTTTGCTGATTATTTATAAGGATATAAATCTGAGTTTGATTTTTACATTGGCGGTTATGATTAACTTTACCATTGCGGGATTTCTCGGTTCGTTTATTCCAATTACTTTAAGTAGAATTGGTTCTGACCCAGCTATTGCTTCTAGTGTGCTACTAACTTTCTTAACAGATATCATTGGCTTCTGCTTATTTTTAGGACTGGCTTCGTTACTTCTAGTATAAGTTTTTTTGTTTATGATTTTTCTAGTATGATTATACACCAATTATTATCAGTTATTTTATAGATGACTCTTAAGTTATGCGCTAAATGCGCATTAATCACCTCTTGTTCTTGATTGATTAAAAACCCAGCTAAAATAGCCATACCTTTGGGTCTTAAATTACAAGTCAAATCTTTTGCCATCAAAATAAGAGGGTGTGCTAGTATATTGCAAGTAATAAGATCGTACGGTGCATTAGCTTTGATTACTTGGTGTGTATAGCCATCAGCTAAATTTATTTTTACCAGGTCGTCTACTTGGTTGATTATGATATTCTCAGTAGCGATTATAAATGACTGCTTGTCAATATCGGTAGCAATGACAGGTTTTTGCCATAACTTTGCCATCGTAATCGCTAATATACCTGAGCCGCAGCCAATATCTAGCATTTTATTGAAATTAAGTTTTTCTTCTTTTAGATAACAAAGTGCTTTGATGCAATTTTTGGTGGTGTAATGTTCGCCACTGCCAAAAGCTCTGGTCGGATCAATGACGATCGGAATTAGGTTGTTTTGTTTTATCTTATGATGCGAATTATAAATACAAAACTTACCAACAATTATAGGTTTGGATTTTCTTTTGATTTCAGCTACCCAATCTCTATCTTTTAAGTTAGTTAGTTTTAATTTAGGCGGTTTGTATATTATATTGATCTTAGCAGCGTTTTCTACTTGCTTTATCACTTGTGTCATAGTTGGTTTGCGGGCAAAGTGTATCTGCACAATCCAAATATCATCTGGCTTGCTTTCCATGTATTGACCAGTTTTATGCTCAAAGTATGAAATGTCTGAGTAGATTTCGCCTAAATAACTGATGAAATGCTTTAAGTATAAATACGGAAGTTTAAAAGAGATTAACCAGGTGATTGGTAAGTTTTGGTTTGGCATATTGGCAAAGAATTTTATAATCCCAAACCTAATTTGCGCGTTTTCTTGGTCGGTGCTTTATTTTCTTTTGGTAGTATAGCGTGTTTTAAAGCACGTGTTATTTTTGACAATCCCGGTAATTTGGCATCCATGGCACTTAATGCTTCTTCATTGCGAGACCTAACAGCTATCATATATGCTGGTTTGCGTAATAAATTTTGCTGATTGAAAACCGTTGGATTCATTTCTTTTGCAATAAGGGTTTTAGCAATTTTGGTGTATTGTTTGGATAGTTCTTTATTAGTGTGCGCAAGTTGCAGTGCGTAATGTAAAGCCGTGTTACCACGACGATCTTGAGTCTCAGTTTTAGCTCCAGCATCTAAAGCAAATTCAAGCAGCTCTAGTTTGTCTGCAGTTTTTACAATATTATGGAGTAAGGTTGTGCCGTCTTTAAATTTCGCCATTAATACAGTGTCAGTTCCTTGTTCTATTAATAATTTAACCGTAGCTGCTTTTTCACTACGAAAAGCAATTTCTAATGGAGATTCACCAATGTTGTTTAGTACATTAAGATCAGCGCCAGCTTCTGCAAGCTGCTTTAACATATCTTGTCTATCCATAAGAATTGCAATATGAACCACATTGTTACTATTGTTGTCTCTAATATTGAAGTTATTACTATTTGCTATTAATTTATCAAATTGAGTTTTGTCATTGTAATAAACTGCAGTATGTAGTGCTGGTCCAAGATATTTAGTGTTTGTCGACATGTTTTTTTAGTATGCTTTTAAAATTCAGGTTGTAATTTAATAATTGTATTAAATATAATTAGCTTAATTTTAATGAATTGTCAATATGTTACAACTATTTATTTAGTATGCTGTTTAATGAATTTAGAATAGCCTAAGTAGCGCTATTTGTGCATGCTGCTTTTTTTGAGTATGGCTATATCTTGAGTTGATAACTAAGCACATTAAATTCTCATCAGATTGCATAAATAATGATATTAATAAGATTAATTTCAAATAGCCGTGCCTAGTAATAGAATATCCGATTCATTAAACTTGCCTATATTATCCAGCATTGACCATAATCACACTCATTATTGCCTGGCTTAGTATAAGAATAGCCAATATAACTTTTGCATTAGTGCTGGGCTTCACTATCAACTCTTATATCTCGATGCGCTCAGTCATTTGCTAGATCTATTTTATTACTGCTAACAGCTTTGAAAACGCAACTTGGGTCAATTGGCTTGTTTTGGTATAAAAAGCTAGCAGATATATTGGTAGCAGAAGCTAAATTCACTATAAAAAAATAGAGCAAACCATATATCTAACTAGACACATTAGTGAGTTATTGTTTTCATTTAAAGTAGCTGTCTGATCATATATGGCAAGATGCCACCATGTTTTAAATACTCAATTTCTTGCATAGTATCAACACGAGACATCAAGCAAATCTCTTGTTTCTTACCATTACTGTAAGTAATCATCAGAGTGACCTCAGCCTTTGGTTTTGTATTTGACGATAAATTTATTATGTCAAATATTTCGTCACCTTTTAACTTTAATTTTTTGCGAGTGATGCCATTTGTAAATATTAGAGGCAATATGCCCATGCCAACTAGATTTGATCTATGAATTCGTTCAAAGCTTTCGGCTATTACTGCTTTTACTCCCAATAAAAAAAGTCCTTTTGCTGCCCAGTCACGAGAAGAACCAGTACCATACTCTTTACCAGCTACTATAATGAGCGGTATATTTGCAGCTTTATATTTCATGGCTGCATCATAAATACTCATAACTTCACCACTTGGTTGGTATTTGGTTACACCACCTTTTGTACCTGGAGCTAATTCATTTTTGAGTCTAATATTGGCAAAAGTACCTCGCATCATCACTTTGTGATTGCCACGTCTAGATCCATAGGAGTTAAAATCAGCGGATTGTACCCCATTTTCCTGTAAGTACTTAGCAGCAGGGCTAGTTTGGGCAATATTACCAGCTGGTGAGATGTGATCGGTGGTAATGCTGTCACCAAATTGAGCTAGTAATTTAGCAGATTTAATTTCGGAAATTGTGCCATGTAATTTTTGCATTTTATGGAAGTAAGGAGGGTTTCGCACATAAGTACTTTTCTCGTCCCAATTATATGTTAAGCTTTTAGTGATTCCTATGTTTTGCCAGAACTTGTCGCCAGTAAACACTTCTTTATATTTCTCTCTAAATATCTTTGGAGTGATAAATGTTTGTACGTAATTACTTACTTCGGAGTTTGATGGCCAGATATCATTTAAATATACCTCTTTGCCATCTTTATCCTTGCCAAGAGGGTCATGAGCTAAATTGATATTCACGGTTCCAGCTAAAGCATAAGCCACAACAAGTGGCGGGGAAGCTAAGTAATTAGCGTGTACAAATGGGTGAATCCTGCCTTCAAAATTACGGTTACCAGATAGCACGGCAGACACAACTAACTGATTAGTATTGATCGCATCTTCAATAGGTTTATGTAACGGTCCAGAATTGCCAATGCAGGTAGTACAGCCATAACCAACCAAATAGAAACCCATTTTATCTAGACAGCTTTGTAAGTTAGTGGCTTTGAGATACTCAGTCACTACTTGAGAACCTGGAGCAAGTGAAGTTTTTACCCACGGCTTTACTTTTAGACCTTTCTCAACAGCTTTTTTGGCAACTAAGCCGGCTGCAATCATTACATAAGGATTAGAAGTATTAGTACAGCTGGTGATTGCGGCGATCACTAAGTCGCCATGACCAATTTTGTAATTTTCACCTTCAACTTGATACTTAGTAGCGATAGAGAGATCTTTAGAAGTAGATAGTTCTAATTCTTTCAAGAGAGAATCTGGTACTTGCGATAATACCACTTTGTCCTGAGGTCTTTTTGGGCCTGCCATACAAGCCTCAACAACAGTTAGGTTTAGTTCAATAGTATCGGTAAATACTGGTTCAGCGGTGTGATTACTACGCCACATGCCTTGTGCCTTACTGTAACTCTCTACTAAGTTAATCTGGCTTTGTTCTCGACCAGACAGCTGTAAATAATTTAAAGTTTCTTGATCAATTGGGAAATAACCGCAAGTAGCGCCATACTCAGGCGTCATATTTGCAATAGTTGCTCGATCGGCTAGTGATAAGGCTGAAAGGCCATTGCCAAAAAACTCAACAAATTTTCCTACCACGCCTTTTTGGCGAAGCATGTTAGTTATTGTCAGTACTAAATCTGTAGCAGTTACGCCTTCAGGTAGCATACCGGTTAATTTAACTCCAATCACTTCCGGTATAACCATAGAAGTTGGCTGTCCAAGCATTGCCGCTTCTGCTTCAATACCTCCTACCCCCCACCCTAGCACTCCAAGGCCGTTAATCATGGTGGTATGGCTATCAGTACCAAACACAGTATCTGGATAAGCCACTAAATTATCATCAATTTTTTCTGACCATACTACTTGCGCTAAATATTCTAAATTTACTTGATGGCAGATACCAGTTCCAGGTGGCACTACTCTGAAATTATCAAAAGCTTCTTGCCCCCAGCGCAAAAATTCATACCGTTCTTTATTGCGTACAAATTCTTTTTGTACATTTTGCTTAAATGCATCTTTATTGCCATAATCATCAACTTGTACCGAGTGATCGATCACCAAATCTACTGGGCATAATGGATTAATTTTTTGAGATTTGCCACCAAGTTGCTCCATAGCATCGCGCATGGCAGCTAAATCAACGATTGCAGGGATTCCAGTGAAGTCTTGCATTAATACTCTAGTAGGGCGAAAGGCTATCTCATGAGTTGAGCTTTTATTTTTGAGCCAATCCATTAATGCAGCAATGTCTTCTACAGATACAGTTTTATTATCACAATTACGTAGTAAATTCTCTAATAAAATTTTTAAGGTAATCGGTAAGGTTGTTATATCTCTACCTAGCGCTTCTGCAGCTGATTGTAGACAAAAATAACTATATTCTTGTCCATCAACTTCAAGCTTCTTCTTGGCAATTAAATTTTTACAAGCATTGTCCATATTACCTCTATTTTTAAGATATTGTACATTTAAGAGTTTGCTTTGAAATTATCTTCATTATAATAAACCTTCACAATAGCGCTTGTAAAGAGGTTAAGTTGTTAAGCTGCACATCACTAAGTTTAGAAAATAATAAAGGCTTTATTTTTAAAAATGTCAGTTTTAGTTTATTGCCTGGCAGCCTCTTAGTTGTAAATGGTGCCAATGGCCGCGGTAAAACTTGCCTACTAAAATTGCTTGTCGGTTTGATCGATCATAAACCTGGGAAAATTTTGTGGAATCAAATCGACATCAGCCAGGACCTACAATTATTCCAACAGAATGTTTGTTATGTAGGTCATGATAATGCCTTAAAAAGCGAACTAACAGTTTTAGAAAATCTTGATTTTTGGAGTCAATTAAGAGGAGATGTAGAATTATTATTACCAGCTATTGCGCATTTTAGATTACAAGATGTGCTAGACGTTAGGGTAGAATCTTTATCTACAGGCTGGCAAAGAAGAGTAGAGCTTGCGCGATTATTACTCTCTAGGACAAATTTATGGCTACTTGATGAGCCAGAGATTAATCTTGATAAGGAAGCAAATAATCTGTTAATGGATTTAATTAAAGTAAGGATAAGAGAACGAGGCATTGTCATAATTGCAAGTCATTCTTTAGATAATCTATCTTATGCTAATTATTTAAATATAGAGGATTTTATGTATGGCTAAAGCAATACTACTAATATTGAAGAGAGATTTCATGCTGGCCTTTGTACGTAAGGGTTATTTTTTCAATAACCTTGCATTTTTTGTTGTGGCTACCTTATTGCTTGATTTTATTTTACTAAAAAATACAAGAGTCAGTGCCGGGATTAATATTCTGAATGTACTTTTACTACCGTATGTGTTTGCTTCATTATTATCGGCGCGAGAAATTTTTCAGGAAGATTTTAATGATTCTACGTTAGTGCAATTACTCATCTCGGGTTGTTCAAGTTTTTATATTGCGATTGCTAAAGTTCTTGGATATTGGCTACAATTATTGAGTGTTTTAGTTGTTACTGTGCCAGTATTGTGTTTTATTTACAATATAAATCTTAGTAATAAGATATTTCTTATTTTCTTGGTGTTTTTACTGCTGTCAATTACAGTATCGTCCTTGGTTGTATTTGCTTCAGGCCTAACTTTTAAACTAAACAATAGCGTTGTTATTACTTGTTTAATAGTTATGCCACTATTGGCAAGTCTTTTGCTGTATAGCTCTTCTACTTTAGCAATGATTATTGGAGGTAGTGAAAATTCAATTTTGCTAGCTTACATAAAGATTTTATTTATGATTACGTTGATATGTTCGACAATAGCAGTTTTGGCTTGCAGTTATATACTAACAAAAATATAATGCAATTGAGGACCTGAGTTCATAAGGTTAGTTTTTTAGTATTGTGTTGGGGAAAATGTTTGAATTTTTTATGTGGTTAAAAATGTTTCCTGGTGCCGTGAAAAGAATTTTTTCTGGTGCTGGACAGATGGTTTTCTCTGTGATACGTTATTGGTATTATACCATGACTATTCCCGCGGTGCTTGCGGTTTATTATTTATTAAAAGCTTTACAAGATAGCGGAATAATGGACAAATTTAAAACTATAGTGCTAGGAAGCCTTGCTACTGTTTCTTATATAACTCAGCAATGTTTTCCTTTAATAATAGATTTTCAAGCAATGATGCGTTGTATCGATATTAGTCCTTGAAACAATACGAGCTATTATTGCTTTCTTGCCAATTCAAATAGCAAAATGTAATATTTATAAATTATCGTTGCGACTATTACGTAAATGCTTGGTAGTGGGATTTCATTGCCAGCATGTGCAGTGATGGTGATAATAATGATTGCTGCCAAGATAATAAGAAAAATAGTATTGCAAGAGATACTCAAAGGCTTAAGGTATCTAGCAAATATTATAAACACAGCAGTAAAAACAATAAATTGTAATGATTCCATATAATGAATTTTACCAAATCTTAAAATTACTTCATTGAATTTATCAATATTTGCGAAAGATACAGGAGTCTGTAAAATTTTAAAATAGCTATAATTAATGAAACTAGTAGCAACGAATAAAATCCAACTACTAATACGTAGCTTATTGTTACTGGAGTTTAAAAATACTAGCAATCCCCACATGCCAAATATCCAGCCTATACAATTTAGTAAATATATATAATGAATGTTCAAGTTTCGTAAATGAATAACGGTAGTAACAAACTGTTGGAATGATTGATCAAAGAAGGCAGAATAGGCAATTAGAAGCGCTATAAATGTTAATAAGCGTATTAAATGTAATTGTTGCATAGAGGTATTTTTTAAAAATTCATTCTAAATGAGTTTTCTTTTTTTTCAAGACGTTTAATACAAACTGAATGACATTAATCCAAATTTTAGAAAAAACTTAGGTTATCTGAAATTTCTAAATCATTCAATATTACTCAACTATGCTCAACAACATAGTGTGTTTGCCGTAGATTTTTCATCCAAGTGACAAGCTTCAGACCATGATTGGAGAAGAGCTTGCCAAATAAATTAGTGTGAGGGCGGCACAGTCTTTATCGTAATATCATTTTTCAGTTAGGTTTATTTCTAATTATTTCACCATTTTGACATTGTTCTTGTTATTCTTAGTAATTGCAATATTAATAATCTCACATTTTTAATTAATAATTAAATGAAGTGTAAAGCCAAAGAAGCAGATCTGGTAATCTCACCAGAACAAGCTGATGCTTTGAATATCTTATTATCTCTGCTGCGCTTAATATAATAAATTAGCAATACACTAGAATCAATGAAATACTGATTTGTCCTTTCTCTAAATAATTACTTAAGTATTCCAGTAAGAATGATTAACGTTCTTAACCTTAAAATCACGAATTGCTCGTAATTTTGAGCTTTAGTAAAATATTTCTTAACGCAAGTATGGTAGAAAATTTAAAATTTTTGCAGGGAGAGAATCAGTGCAACAAAACAATAGCGCACATCTCAGATAGGTTAATCCTTGATTCTCTCGTAAATTTACCAATTAGCTTTCATGGTAATAAATACTCTTTGAATCTCACAATCAAATTTTTTTTACAAATTCGTCTACCAAAACTGATGTGGCTATACTAAGCCGGACAGTTTACATGAAGTAAATTTGAAAGAAAGGAAACATAATAAAATGTCCGATAAGAAACAAAAAATATATTCACCAGAATTTAGAGAATCATCAGTAAAGTTAGCTATTGAGTCTAAAGGTCCAAT
>CAMDPW010000032.1 GCA_945905715.1 Rickettsia typhi | reverse complement strand
TTATTTTTTTACCAGCTTATTCACCAGATCTTAATCCTATAGAAAAATTCTGGGCAAAGATGAGAAGATGGGTCAAAAATAATATCACCGATGTTGATAAATTATATAATGCCCTTGAATGCTTCTTCTTAACAGCTGGTTTAAGTTAGGTTACCTGTAGATCATAATTGTACTAAAGTTTTTTAACTACGATTTTTTGTTATAGAAAGTTCGGGGAAGTCTGGTTTAAAATTATCCCCCAAAATGACCATGGCCCTGATATTCATAGTCAAGCATTTTGTGAATGTGACTAGCTTCTTTTATTGGGATTTAAAGATCATCTTGAGATGCAAATCGGACTATCCATTGTTGACCATGTTTTATATTTTTTACTGTCAGGGGTGGTCGCAGTATCTTGATAATCTTTAGAGTTCATACTAAGATCTATATAACAGACCAAAACTAAAACAGAGGCTAGATTTATAGATTTCAGCAAGTTTCATAGTGGCAACTGTTCCTGAAGAATTGCCAACAACAGTACTATTGTGATCAATTTTCAGCTCATCAATCAAAAATGGTAATCAAAATGATTGGCATGCTAACTCAAATCAAGATCAAGAAATTTTACAACAACCAGTTTCGAAGTCAGCATTTTTAAGCGCCAATTTCACACTTGCAAACCAATTATTCTGAGTAGTGGTATTATTATTTCCAGGAATAAATATGATTCTTATTGTAAATGCCTTATTAAATTTTTTCCTTAGCCATAGCACTAAATCATTATCAAGCAAATACATTTTTCCTGGAAGTGAAAGTGTTGATAGTTGCAAATAAAGTATTACTTTATTTAAAATCCTACCAGTTTTTAATAGAATACACAATGGAGTCCTAACTTTTTTTGGGTGATGTATAAATGGTTTTAGTGTCATTGTAATAGATGATAAAACTAATAATTGATTGCTCTATGCCAAAGCAAGAGTCTATATATTCAAAAAAACTATCAAGAGATATTGCTATAACATTTTTTGTTATTCAGTCAACAGTTATAATAGCTCCTAGACAAAAATAGCTTTTTTAAAAGTGATAACTATTTCTGGCAAAGAGTATAAGGCGCCAAATTCACTTTCTGGATTAACGATAGGGTGATAGCAGTATTCGTCATGTACTGAGTAACTTTTTCTGAAAAAAATTATTTTGGGCAATAATTTTAATATTATTCACAACACAAGTCATAGTACTTGAAGTGGTAGTGGTAAAAGTAGAAAAAGTTAAAAACACAACGCCTACTATGGCAAAAGAAAGTGTAGTTAGCTTATCAAAACAGACATAAACACACTTTTTATGCCTTTACTGTTTTGGCAGTTCACTAGCTTTTTTAGCCTTAAGCATGTCATAATTTACAGAAGCAACAAATTCACCATTAATGATGTATGCTGGAACACCTCTCATACCTAATTTACTTGCTAACTCTCGGTTACCATCTAGAATTTTTTGAACATCTTCAGATCCCATTTCCTTGGTTATATTAGATTTATCCATATTGTACTTAATAAATAACGCTTCCAATACTTTATCATTGATAGCAGTTGCTGTTATTAAATCATTATGAAATTCTTTGTAAGAGGCCGGGTATAACTTATACACTGCAAGAGCTGCTTGCGCAGCTTTTATTGAATCTGGACCTAGAACTGCCAAATTACGATAGACGATTTTGCTATCTGGATTTTCAGTCAAAAATTTATTAAGATCACTATTGGAGTGTTTACAATGTCCACAACGATAATCAAAAAATTGTACCACCACAAATTTCGCATCTTTATTACCTAAAAATGGTTGATGATCTGAACTTTCAAGTGCAGCTTTATTGTTAGTTAATGCTTCTTGAGAATGTTGTTTCATTTCTTGCATCTTTTTTTCTTGTAACTTCATGACTGAATTAATGATTGTTTCGGGATTCTGGTCTATGTATTCACGTACAATGTCTTGAATTTCAATTTTTAATGAATTGCTTTTAATAAAACTTGACAGATAACTTCTTGCCCCAATCAAGGCGATTGCTAATATAGCAAATGTAAAATAAATAATAGATTTATTATTCTTAAAAAAATTCTTGAACATTTTTCCTATCCCTATAATTAATTATCATGATCCATAAGTTTTTCCACGTCTTCTATCTTTAATAGCATCTTTTTGTTATTTGTGGCATACTTTTTTGCATTATAAATAAATTTTTTAGCTTCAGTATAGTTATTTTGTAATACAGCTTCTTGTGCCAACATTAAATTACTATAGTCTAGTTTCTCAAGTTTTCCATATGCAATTGCTAAATTGTGATATACCAAAGGATTATCAGGTTGTTTATAGGCTACTGAGTGCAAAATAGCAATTGCCTCATTGAGTTCTAGACTTTGCTTTCTAGTAGCGTAGTTAATTAATGCTATTGCATATTCAAGCTTAATTAGATATGCCTTGGGGGCAAGTTTAACTGCTGTTTTATATATAGCAACCGACTCAGAAACACGACCACTTTCAAAGAGTATTTGGCCTTTTAATTCATAAAAATATGGATTTTGTGGTTCGTGAGTAATCAACTCATTAATTTTTACCAAGGCTGCATTCATATTTGCCTTACGAAATAAGGCAATAGTTAGTTCATATTTCCTCGCTTCTTCATCTAAGTCATGTTGATTGTATTGCAAGATGGTATTAACTTGGTTAACAAAACCACGCAATTTAGCTACTACTAAACCGTAGTCTTTCTTTTCTTGAAGCGATGATTGATAATTATCTGGAAATTTTGCCTCATAATACTTGAGAGCTGTAATTCGTTCATTACTGACCGGATGAGTTTGTGCATACTGGTTGTTTTGGTCAAACGTCTTACTTGCTTGATAAAAATACTGAAGCAATTTCAACAAACCATTTATGGAATTATGTGAATGATATAGATACCGAAAAGCAGCTTGGTCAGCTGATGACTCGCTCTCTCTAGAGTTGCGCAACATACTACGCTCCAGTGTATGAGAAGAACCATGCATTATCGCGCCTCCTACACTTCCCGCTCCAGTAAGAGCAGCAGCTACACCTAGCAAATTAGTAAAAATAAATTGTGGCATCAACCGCTTTATTTGCTCTTCGCGTCTAGCAATATGAGCACCAGTGATATGACCAAGTTCGTGTGCTATCACGCCTTTTAATACATCCGGGTCATTAAACAAAGTGATTAATCCTGTATTAATGAAAATATTGCGACCACCGTAAACAAAAGCATTAATGCTTGGATCTAGCACTAAGTAAAATCTAATTTCTTCAGGTTGAATTCCTGCTGCAAGTATGATAGGAATAGCCATCTGTTTGATAGTAGCCTCTACTTCTTCATCATTTATAATCTGTAAAGCAACCGCCTTGAAAGAACAAAATATTAGAGACGCTTGAAGTAGTACAAGTGCAATGTGTATAAAAAATAATTTAGTACTAAAGATTCTCGTTAAAATATTTAGCAAATTTATCTGTCTCATCTTTATGTGTATCAGCTTCTGGTAATGGTTCTTTTTTAGATGTAATTTGTGGCCATATAGCAGCATATTTACGATTAACCTCTATTATTTTAACCAGGTCTTCAGACTCTGGCTTAATTGCTTCCACTGGGCATTCAGGTTCGCACACGCCGCAATCAATGCATTCATCGGGATTAATTGCTAGCATGTTTGCGCCTTCATAAAAACAGTCTACAGGGCATACTTCTACACAATCAGTATATTTGCATTTGATACAAGTTTCAGTTACAACATAAGTCACAATTGTTCCATTATTTATAATTTTATATTCAATACTTAAAGAAATTATATCGCATGCGCAATATTTTTCTTTGCATGCGCTCTGTTTGTACTCGTAAAATTAACAAGGCAACAAAACAACAAAGGCATCCCATAAACATTAACATTAATGGTAGTAACATGGTTGAATGCACTGCTGGACCAGCTATACGAAAAATACTAGCTGGCTGATGAAGTGTTGCCCATAAATTTACTGACCATTTCACAATTGGTATGTTAATTAAACCAACTATAGCTAATACTGCTGGAGCATCTGATGGTATAGGTGAATGCTGAAGAGTTCCACATAATGCTATATAACTAAAGTAGAAACAAGCTAAAATCAGCATTGAAGTAAGTCTAGCATCCCAAACCCACCATGTTCCCCAGATTGGCTTGCCCCACATTGATCCAGTAACTAGAGCGATGCCGCAAAAACAAAAGCCGATTATCGCTGCTTTTCGTGCAATGATATCAAGCAATTGATTGCGCCAGATTAAATAGCCTATACTTAGAATGCCCATAACACTATAAATTATCAATGACATCCAAGCAGAAGGCACATGTACATACATTATTTTTACAAAATTGCCTTGTTGATAATCTGCTGGAGAGTACAAAAATATATAGATTAGACCAAAAGCAAAAAATATACCTGATCCGACCGCAGAAATCAAAAAAATAAGACGCCAGATTGCCTGATAATGATTTAAGAAAAAATTATGCCACATACAATCATCTAAGTCCAATAACTGACAATATATCACCTTCTCTTTTTTTGCCACGTAAACTGCTAAGACGATAACTAAAGAAACGATCTTCGTTAGTTAGGGTGTCAAGCTTAATATCTGCAATCTTAAAAATACCTGAATCCTTGAGTTTTTTACAAACATAACCAGGTAAATCAAACATGTAATGCCCAGGTCTTTTTGAATCAAGAAAAAATACATTATTGCTATTATTTTCTACTAAAAATTGCTGATAATAGTTTTCGCTTACTTCGTATGACTGTTGTTGAATACATGGTCCAATAATGGCTTCAATACTAGAGATTTCGGCTTCACAATTAAGCATTTGTTGAATAGTAGATTGTAAGATTCCAGCTAATGCTCCACGCCAACCAGCATGACAAATGCCTATAACTTTATTTTTTGTATCATGAAGCAATACAGGCACGCAATCAGCTGTGTTAATAGCTAAAACAACATTTTTATTTACAGTAACCTGACCATCAGCCTCAACTTCTTGTCCTAAAGTTGATGGATTATCTATTATGAGACAATCTGTACCGTGCACTTGTGATAACATAGATAGTCGCCGTTGTGGCATTCCCAAGGCATTTAAAACAAGCTGACGATTACTGAGAGCGCTACGATCTTTTTGTAAAGTAAAACGGAAGCTACAATCAGGTAATGACTTGCTAATAAAGCCATAAAATATACCTTGAGGGTTATAATCTGGAATTTTTACTATTGAGCCTTTATTCATAGAATTTTCTAGAATGTTCACCTTTCAAGTTAAGTGAATTTGCGCAACAAAGCAAGAAAATACTGAGAACTACAGCTCAAGATTAATCAATTACTATAATAACTTCATATACTGTTACGCAGTTATTTCTCCATAATGACTAAATTACTCATATACCTTAGCTACTTTTATATTATTCATGTTCAAATTTAATCTCTAAAAAAGTACTTGTATGCAGCGCTGATTAAGTTTTAAGCGTTCGGTTGAGGAAGGGTGGGCTGTTTTTGGATCATTAATGGGTCTTGTGATTGGCCGATAGAAGCAGTAGATCTGCGATACTGACTAAAAAATTATATGTCATATTTACTAGTAAGTGTTATTACTCAATACTACTCAAGCCTTAGAAGTATCCATTGAAAGGTTGTTTATAACTTAACTTCAGCACAGTAAAACTTCTAATGTACCGAATAATCCAGTGTTTATATTTTTCTATCTGAGTAAAAGCCATGTTCTTGCGATGACTGGAATAGCACTCTCTAAACGTCAGTAATGGATTAAGCCACTATCATTATACTACTCAATGAAGAGAGATTTTGGTTTGAATTTCTTCAATGTCCAAGCAAGAAGAGTTGTTGTATTATATGCATAACAAAATTCATGGGTGATCTGTGCTTGGTACACTCTGAGTAAGAGCGCAAAAACTATCCACGTAAAACAGAAATTTCTGTATCAAGACTGCTGCGTATATAGGAATAGTATTAATCATTTTAGACGTACTAAACATAGGATTATTGAGTACGTTTAATATTTTTAATTTTAAAGATCATTAGTAATCCAGGTACGGCAGCAATTATACTAATTATAAAGAACATGGTCCAACCATAATCATCAGCTACAAAGCCAAGCGTTCCTGAAACAAAATTGCGGCCAATAGTTGCAATAGAACTAAGTAGTGCGTACTGAGTAGCAGCGAAATTTAAATTACATAAACTACTAAGATAACCAATAAATACCACATCACCTATGCCTGCGCAGATATTTTCAATCGAGATAGTGATGATTAATGCGATATTATTATGACCAACTTGATCTTGGAAAACAAACATTACATTGGAAAGCATTTGGAGAGTGGCAGCAAATATTAAAGAATTCATTAAGCCGTAACGGTGCACCATAACTCCACCTATGAATGTTCCTAAAAGTGTAGCTGGTAAACCATATGTTTTTACAATTAATGCTATTTCAGATAAGGAAAAACCAATTTTTACTAAAAATGGGTTGATTAAATTACCAGCAACAGCATCTCCTAGCTTAAATAAAACTACAAATAAAATTAGATAAACCCAACCATTGGTCTTGGTAAAATCTTTAAATGGCTCCACTACCATTCTACTTATATGATCATGATAGTTTTGTAGAGTCTTTTCATTTTTGTGTTTTGGTTCTTTGCATAATATTGTAACTAAAAGAGAGGCCATCATTATTATACCTCCAACATAGTAAGCATAATTCCAGTTTGAATAATTGGCTATTATCAGTAAGGCCGCCCCAGAAATGTAAAGTCCGATCCTATAGCCATAGATGTACATAGTGACGCTCATAGATTGTAGATTTACTGGCAATTTTTCTATACGGTAGGCATCGACCACGATATCCTGGCTTGCTGATAAGAAAGCAACGATAGTGGCCATAATTGCACAGTATAACAATCCTGATTCTAGTTTACTTTGCGCCAGCAAGAAAATTGCAGTTATCAATAGCATTTGAATCACAAATAGCCAGCTACGGCGCTGGCCCATTTTTTTTCCTAGAATAGGTATTCTTATACCATCAATAAATGGTGACCACAAAAATTTTAGTGAATAAGGCATGGCTATAAACGCAAAGGCACCAACTTCCTTCATGGACATGCCATAAGTTGCTAACCATGTTTTAAGTGTAGAAAGTATGAGCGCAAGTGGAAAACCACAAGCTAAGCCCATGAAGAATATTACTAATAAATCAGCATTTGTAAAAAAGTCGCGGAAGCATGGCCTCGAATCTTTTTTAGTCATTTTTAGCTTCTCTTAAGTTGGCTGGTGACCCCTACGGGATTCGAACCCGTATTACCACCGTGAAAGGGTGGTGTCCTAACCATTAGACGAAGGGGCCAATTGAGGTGTGATTATATGCAATCTATTTTTTTTGGCAAGTAAGAATATTGTTAAATTTAAGAAATTTTTATGGTAATAATTCTACTAATTAAGTCTACTTGCGGAAATATCTCATTTTTAAAACTATGCATAACTCTCTTATTAGAGTTGATTTGTTGAATTTCAAGTATATCACCTGCGCCAAAGTTTTGTACTGAGACTACATATCCGTATGCTTGTCCATTTTGGTTAATTACATACATACCAACTAAGTCACAATAATAATATTCATTCTCGTTAGTTGTTGGTAAATTCTCTTTCTTAATGTACAACTTCGTACCAATCATAGTATCAGCAGCTGTTCTATCATCAACACCTTTTATTCTTACTAGTAAATTTGTTTTAATAATTGCTGTTATTTTAATATCAAATATTGTTGATTGATCAGAGTTGTAAAGCCTACCATACTTATTAATATCCCAGGGCTTAGTAGTAAATGACTTAATTTTTATAGCTCCTCGGATGCCGTGCGCTCCTACAATCACACCAACCTTGATATAACTACTTACACTATTTATTTGCTGTTGCATTTTAACTTGAAAGTCAGATTTATCTAATATACATTCTTTATTTGTATTCTACATTACGCTATAGAAAAAGTTAATAGTGAATTTCATGAAAAAATCGTTAGGCGCGTTAGTTATATTAGTGGTGATTGTCGGTGCTTATTTTTTTTATAAAAGCGGCAATAATGTATCAGGTAGTCATGCAATCTTATCGAATGCACAAGTTACAATCAAAATGTTACCTTTTCCTTTAATTATCGCCAATGATGGCAGCAAGAATGATTCCTTACTTGATTTACTACTGAACAAAGACAACAAGATCATTGATATTCATAACGGGCGTTTAGAATTTGACAATGTCTTGCCATTTGGTAGTAAATTATCTTTTTCTGGTATTTATATTAATTTCTCCTATGACCACAAAGAAAACAAAGTTAAATTTTTGGGCAAGATAGACAACGCAATAGCTACATCTGTTGATGGTGAATATTATTTAAATGATAAGAATAACATTGTTTACAATATCAATTTTAATTCTGATTTATATAAATTTATAATTTTTGGAAATTACAAATTTCTAGAAGAGCAAGATGGTGTTCTTGAAGGGAATTTTACTTTTAATACTAAAGGTATCATGCAACTTCTCGACCTCTTCGTTGATCATTTTTATCAAAAAATCGGCATCAATATAAACGAAGATGAGTCCTTATCTATTAATGGAGATTATAAGTATCAAGATACTATGTATAGTATCAACAATGTAGTAATTAAGTCTAAAAATCTTGATGCTACCGCAGAGATGAGTTTTAATAACGAAAACAACTCTAAGTTCAATTTGGAGTTAGGTATTAATTATTTTAATCTAGATAATACCATGGATATTTTGAAATTGAACGATACTCATTTCAGTGTTATCAAAACTTATTTGTTTGGATATTTAAAGAGATTTATTGAATTTTATAGTGGAGAAAATTTGTTCACTGGTAAAATATCTGGTACCAAGGTTGTTCTTAACGGCAATAGTATTAGCAGTATTGTCATGGATGTTAACTCTCAATCTAGTCCAGGACTATTAGTCAATAAGCTTGATTTTACCTTACCTGGAGAATCAGTGTTTTCATCATCAGGAGTTATTGATGCTAATCAATATCGTCCTGCGTATGTCGGTAATATTAGTCTTGATAGTAAAGAGCTCAATACACTCATTCATTACCTTGATAAAGATTTACATCTTTTTAAGTTCGTTGAAAATACACCATTCATGACAAATTCAAAAATAACTATTACGCCAGTGCTAACAGCATTTTACGATGTCAATGTTTTTGGTGGCGGAACTATTTTTGGTGATTGGCTATACTCTAATTATAATGTACAGAAAATCGTTCATTCTGATTTTAACTTTAGTAATTTTAATATGAAATCACCAGCTATTCTACTAGATCATCCTTTGATGCATTTAGTTAAGAGATCTAATAGCAAAAATTTTAACGAGCGGTTATTACGCTTAAAAGCTATTAAACTTCTATATGATAGTGACTTGCAATTTAATAATATCATTCTCAATAATAAAGTTCTGGATCAGATTAGTTGCGAAATTGTACTTAGGCCAGAAGTAGTACAACTTAATGGCATTAAGGTCAAATCTAACAATTTGAATTTTTTCGGTGATGTCGCTGTGAATGTAAAAGGCGTGTATCCATTTCTCAGTTTAGTGCTACAAGGTGAGCAATTTGATCCTGATTTTGTAAAATATTTTAGCTATGTTGAACCTCATATTAGTCAAAATGATGAGATAGAAAGTAACGATATCAAAGATAATCACGAAGGTATTTTGCGTGTATTCAGGTTTGATAAATTTAACGGCTATGTACAGTTAAATTTCAAAAATTTAAGTAATGCAGTTTTTGCTGCTACTAATTTTAATTTTTTTGCCGCACTTAAAGAGAGGGCGATACAAATTGAAAAATTAAACGCAAGTGTTTTGAACGGTTATTTGCAGGTGGTTGGCAGCATGTCTTTTGCGCCATTTACTAGCAGTTTGTCATATTCCTTGAGAGACATTAACGTGAACAACATAGTGACTACGTTCTTTAAAAATACTAATTTTACAGGAAATTTAAGCTCGGTGGGTAATTTTGCAACAAATGGTCAAACTATTGGGGAAATATTCAACAACTTAAATGGTACTATAAAAGTTCAGAGCAATGAGGTGGTAGCAAATAATTTTAATATAAATGCATATATAGCAATGTATGGCAAATCTCCTCAATCTTCCGTCGGCAAAAAAACTAACCCTAGGGTGGGAAGCACTACACTGAGCTCGTTAGATGGGAATATTGTAATTCATCAAGGAATATTCAGTGCAAATAAAATAAACTTTGAAACAAGTGATAATATTAGTGGTGCGTCAAACTTTAATTTTAGGCTATCTGATTACTGGATGAGTAGCATTACTAGTCTTGCCTACATAGACCATGAAGGCAATATTGATGGTTTTAATATTACACTTCAAGGTCCAATAGATCGTTTAAAAACGCAATTAGGTGCTAGCTCCAATTAATCACCGATATAATGTAATCGCAATCTTGTTATTTTCCTAATAAAAGTAGTGCTCGTTTATAAATTTCTTTTTTAGTGATATGAAAGTTGTGAGCAATTACCTCTACTGAATCTTTTACTGAATGTTCTTGTAGCAGATGTTTTAATTGATCATCAATAGTAGTGGCATGGTCTCTGTTATTATGTGTAGAGGCCTCAATTAATATTACTATCTCTCCTTTCGGTGGATATTGTTGATAATATTCTATCACTTTACTTACCTTAGCAGTTTTGACTTCTTCATAAATTTTAGTTAGTTCTCTAATCACAGAAACTAACTTATCACCTAAAACTGTATGTATATCTTCTAACGTTTTCACCAATCTGTTTGCTGATTCAAAAATAATGATCGTTCTATTTTCCGTTTTAATTGCAGCTAATTGTTTTTTTCTCGAAATCTGTTTTGTAGATAGAAATCCTATAAAAGCAAAGCTATTAGTTGGCAAACCAGATACCACTAAAGCAGATATTACCGAGCTTGCTCCAGGGCATATAGTTACCTTGATTTGTTTTTGTTGAGCCAATCTTACTAGTTTATATCCAGGATCTGAAATAAGGGGTGTACCTGCATCTGAGACTAAAGCTACCGAATTACCTTTTGTAATTAAATTAATAATTTTGTTACGATCATGTTCGTTACAATGATCATTATATACTAGCATTGGTGTTTTGATTTTATAATGATCGAGTAATTTATTAGTAATTCTACTATCTTCGCAAGCAATATAATCTACAGATTTTAAGGTTCGTAATGCTCGTACAGTAATATCTTCAATATTGCCAATAGGGGTGGCAACGACGTATAAATCTGGTCCTACTAATAATTTTTTGATCTCCATAATAAAATAATATACATATTTTATTATAGTGCTATAAAATTGCTTTATATTATTCTCAAGTCTTTGGTTAAGGTAAATTACCTACATTTACAACAAATAATATAAATTTCTGGCTGTACCACAGGTTAATGTGGTATTTGTTGTATATTATCAATGCATGATAACAAGTTTATTCATTTTTTGTTTATTTATGATTGACAGAGGTATTAAAAAGGCATGACTATAGACTGAGTGTAGTTTATCATAATTCACTCAATCAGGATATGTTATGTCGCAAGATATTAAAGTCAGCGAGTTGCTTTGTACGAAGCTTTGCCATGATTTAGCAGGGCCAGTAGGCGCTGTTGATAATGGTATAGATTTTCTTGATTCTGATAATCCACAAATACGCAAAAAGGCTCATGAGTTAGTAAAGCTTAGCTCAAAGCAAGCAGTAAATCGCCTTATTTTTTTTAGACAAGCTTATGGCAACATCGCTTATGATACTGATTTGCACTTATCTGAATTAAAAGTGTTAATCTTGAAATATATAGAAGATAGCAAGCTACAACTAATTTTTGCTGATACTGCAATTGATGACTGCGATCTTATTAATGGACAATTAGGGAAACTGTTGTTGAATCTAGTAGTCATTTCTGTACATGCGATTATGAGCAATGGTCTCATTACTATTACAGCGCATTTTTTAGATAATCAGGTAAAATTGGAAGTTTCTGCAGAAGGTAATAGCTATAAATTGGATGGAGAGCTAATCAATATTATTAATTGGCAGTTAGCTGGAATCAAGATTAATTCACGTAATATTCAGTATTATTATACTGCTTTATTACTGCAAAATCTTAAAAGCACAATCAATGTCTTAGAAGAAAAGAATAAAGTAATTTTTACTGTTACGCACACCAAACGTTAACTATAAAAATATGCTAATATTAATATATAAATTCTGGTTTTGGTTGTATAAAATTATAGGTTGTAGTGCCAAGTATTTAGAGAAACTTGATAAACAGATTGTAACCTACGCGTATTATCATTTTCATTTTCATTTTTATTGCTCAGTAGTATACACTTACAAAGGACATTTACAACTTCAAAACAAGCTGCATGATGCAGCTCTCATTTGTTATGATAAAGCTATATTTCAAGACCATAAAAACGGCTATGCTTTTTTAGGCAAAGCCATTATTGCTAAAATGCAAAAGCAAAACTCTGAGGCTACCGAAAGTTATAACAAAGGTAAAGAGTTGTTAGCATTGAATGGCATTGATGCAACTTATAGTGTTAACAGTCTTTTTAGGGAAACATTGCAGTATTTGACAAAAATAGTTAGCCAGTTTGATTATCAAAATATTTCCGTACACAATTATAGCAATGAACCAGCAAAGGCGAATCATAATCCTGAACTAATAAAACAAATTAACGAAGCTAAAAGAAGCTATGCTACTAATAATTTTCCTTATGCCCAAACTCTATTTTTACAGATTGTAAAGCAACATCCACAACTCACTTATTTATATTATCCAATTGCTAATACTTACCTACATCATAATAAATTACACCAAGCAATTAAGTATTTTTCAAAATATTTAAAAGCTTATCCCCATGATAAAAGTGCTATTTTTGACTTGGCTTATTCTAAATTGCGTGTTAAAAAACCAAAAATCGCACTTGAATATTTTGGGCAATGCGTTGAACCTAATATACAACAAGGTAGAATATTTTTAGGTCTCGGACTATCTCATTTTTATTTGAAAAAATATGCTGAATGTGCGCAGACATTAGAATATGCAGTTGAATACGCTCTAGATGAACATGATCATTATCATAAAAATTTTAGTAAACACTACTTTTGCCGCGCCTATTATTATGTTATGATTAAAAATTATGATTTGGCTACTGCAGATTTAACCAAAGCTATTGACCTTGACAGTAATAATATTGACGCATTATTGCTTAGAGTGGAGATTTATACTAAACGTAAAAATTACCTAGGGGCAGTTGAGGATTGTAATAAAATCCTAACTAGTCATCCGCATAATCAAACAGTAAAAATTAATCTACAAAAAATTCAGGCACATTTAGGCATTGTTACCAAAAATTAGATTAGAGTTCGATCCTCTATTTCTTATGCTTGCTATGTGAATATGGCATTATTAAGAGCAATTACCCAAGAGAGTATCAGAGGGAATTATTCAAATGTCATAAAAACAACTAAAATACCGCATGCGATAGGAAAGATAGCGAATGATTTTTAATACAATATCGAGCTTTGACAGTATTCATTACTACCAGTCAAAGTCTATAGTCCGGCATAAGATTGCAAAGCTGATCAAACGCGAAAAATTGCTAGAGTGATGATTATTCTTTTGTAGGAGAGACTTGGGACCCACTTCTGTGCGTTGTTTTTGGGGCTTCCTACAGAGATTCTCTGGCAGTGGGCAAAAAAATAGGGGATTATCTCCCCCAGGAAAGAGTGAAATAAGATCACTCTTAAGATCAATAGGATTCATTGTCCGTCAAGTGTGAAATACCTTAAACATAATCAACAAAGAGCAATCTATGCTTGGATTTGCTGTGCTCGTGCTTAAAAGACCGTAGCTTACATTATATTCAATCGCATGTTATAAAGATAAAATATAATAATGATATCTGTTGGAGTTCGGAGGCAATTTTATGCTATTGCTGCATAAGTTAGTCTAAAAAATTGCATAAAGCCTGAACAGTAAAAAGGTTTGCAACGCAACCTAATTGCCTGCCATATATTTTTTGATTAAATGCTCCATATTTTTTTTTGTGTACGGTTTCCCTACGTAATCAACAACTCCTAAATTTCTAGCTTTCTTTAAATCGCTATCGTTTACAATGCCGGTCTGTAAAATAGTAGGAATTTGTATGTTTGAGTTTTTCATAAATCTTAATACATCAAATCCGTTTATTACAGGCATCATTACATCTAGAAATATCAGGTTAATTTCCGAGATATATTTACTATTCATGAACTGCAATGCCTTTTCTCCAGAATCTATGAGCAGCGCCTCATATCCTAAGCTTTGTATAAAGAGCTCACCTACAATTAAAATATCTTTCTCATCGTCAATAAATAGTATTTTTTTCTTCATTGTTTAGTATATGGAATTGTGAAATTTACACAAGTCATGCCTAGTTCGTCTTGATCTATCCATATACTCCCTTTATGAGCGAATATTAGCTCTTTGCATATGGACAATCCTAAACCATTACCTTTAGATAGCGCTCTATTGTGACTACCTTGAAAAAAAGGTTCAAAAACTTTTTTTCGCTCTTCCTCTAACACGCCTATACCATGATTTTTTACTTGAACCATAATACTCTTCTGGTCTTTCATTTTTTTTAATTCTATTGCAATGGGCTCATTTTTACCATATTTTATAGCATTGTCTATTATATTTCTGAGCACTTGTGAAATTTTTAATTCATCGATATAAACAAATGCGACTTTGTAATTTGTTTTTAAGGATATTGGAATCATGTGTTTAAATTCACTCATTGCTTCGTGTATCGTTATAATGATGTCTTTCTTTTTGAAGCAATAAGTATTTTTTCTTTGTGTGTTTTTTGCTATTTCTAATAAATTTGTTACAAGCTTTGTAAGTCGATTGCTATTTTGTAGCAATGTTGAGAGAAAATTAGTAAATTCTTTTTTAGAAAAAAGATCGACATTACTATGAAGTTCATGTGCAATTGAGGTGATAACATGCAAAGGCGTACAAATTTCATGACTTAGGGTATTGAGGAATCTTTTTTTTTCAGATAACGCTTCTGTAAGAGCTTTTGTTTTGCTCAAAAGCATTGCTTCCTTTTTTTTAAGATCAGTGATATCAATTGTTATACCTATTATTCCAATAGCACTACCTTTTGCATTCTTAATGGATTTTTTTGTTGATAATTGTATTAATTTCCTGCCGTCTTTAGTAAGAGATTTTTCCTCAATACAGATTTCTTTGTCTTCAGTTATTACTAAGATATCATTTTTTCTAAAGGCATCAGCTCTCTCTTTTGAGGTAAAATCGTAATCTGTTTTGCCAACTATATCGTTAACAGAAGTCAATCCTAGCATGTGCACTGCATTTATGTTAGCTCCCAGATACACGCCATTTAAATCTTTCCAATAAATACTATTAGGTAAGTTAGAAAGAATAGTGTTTATATAATTATTAGAGCTCATCTCTTGCATAACACATACCAACATTATCTACATTCTCTATAATAAAAACATAATAATCTATGTATTCAGACTTATACGCGTTATATATATTATGCGAAGTTATAGCTGAGGTCTGAATCTGTGTTATC
>CAMDPW010000031.1 GCA_945905715.1 Rickettsia typhi | reverse complement strand
GTGGTTGTGAGCTGGATTATGATTAAAATACAGTAGCTCATTTTTCTTTTAGAATCTTCTTTCACTTATTGACCATGCTGTCATGTACGCCAAATTCCTTACATAAAGTAGCGGCCTTTTATCGCCCTTTAGACTAGCAAATGCTACCTTAAACTTAAATTTATTAGTGTAGTGTTTTTTTAGTACCATTATTCATTTCTTCACCTTAAATCTTGTACAAATTTTCACTTAAATGTTACCTCTCGTAAAGTGAATTTTGGTCCTAATTTCTGGGGTCACCATAGCCCTGGGGATCATTATACTAATCTTAGCAAAAAGCTAAGGCAAGTCTTAGAAGTCAATCTCTTAAGCTACTAAAACTTCTGGACCAGTCAAAAACTAGTCGAGATTTCTATAGCAATTTAAGTATTGCTTGAGCCGCTCTAACACTAGGTGATGCACCTCTAGGTGATAATTTTCTCAGAATAACATCACATTGCCTCACTTGTTCCTGACCACTAATCGATACTGTGTCTATAAATCCTTGAAGTATTTTTTCAGAAGTACAATTTTCTTGAATAAATTCAGGAATAATCTGCTTTTTTGCCATAACATTTATAATGCTAGCATAAGAATTGAATTTATAAAAATTTCTTAAAATCCAAGCAGTAATTATGCTTGTTTTATACACTACTATCATTGGTACCTTAGCTAAAGCTAATTCTAGACTGCTTGTGCCAGATTTTACTATGGCACAATTCATTGCTTTTAACATGCTGATCTTCTCTGGCTCATTCACTAGAATAAGATGTTTAATATCTAATATACTAATAGCCAATCTGATTTGTTCTGCAAGCTCAAGTGAAACAGTAGGAAAGACCCAGATTACATCGTGATTCTGTAAATATGTGCTGCATTTTAGTTTATTGATGGTGTCAATAAATACTGGCAACATACAATTAATTTCACCTTTCCTACTACCGCACATTATCCCAAAAACTAAACTTCCAATAGGAATATTGTATTTTTTTTTAAATGTGCTGCTATCAATTTTTAACCAATGGCCTTCAATAATAGGATGACCCACAAATTCACAAGGTAAACCTAATTTGGTAAAGTAAGGAGGCTCAAAAGGTAGTAGCGCTAGTACCAAATCGTAATATTTTTTCATATATGCCGCACGTTCTGGTTTGTACGCCCAAACAGACGGGGCAACATAATGCACGATTTTGGTTAGGCCTCGGTCTATTTGCTTGACAACCCTAAAACAAAAACCTGGAGAATCGATAGTTATAACCACATCAGGCTGAAATTTAACAATTTCTTCTTTTGTAAATTTTATTAATTTAAGTATGCGAAAAATATGAGGGATTATTTCAAAAAAACCCATTAATGAAATTTGTTGCATTGCAAATATAGAGCTCAGACCTTCCTTAGTCATCATATGACCGCCAATACCGCAAAAAATAACCTTTCCTTTATATGTCTCTTGCAAGGACTTCATTAAAGCAGCGCCCAACCTATCTCCAGAAGGCTCTCCAGCTATTAAAAAAATCTTTATTCTTTTCATTTATTCGAAATAAATTCACTGACTGCGCTGATAATCTTGGAAATCTTATCATGACCTGCACCACCACCTTGTGCTATATTATTGCGGCCACCACCCTTAGTTTGAAAAATTCCAGCAGCTATATCTACTAATTCTAAGGCAGAGATTTGATGACATGCATCTTTACTCACTGCTACAACATAAGATACTCTGTCTTGAATAATGCCAAATAACATAACAATACATGCGTTATGTTTGGTAACATAGTCTTGAGCAACATTTCTCAGTTCTTTCACTTCAAAGTTGTGTATAGTTTTAAAAATAAACTTATATTGATTAATTTCAGTGATATCTTTATCTGTAAAATTCAGTAAATTTTCTAGATGACTAGCTCTGCTAATATCAATTTGTTTTTCTAACTTTTTTTTACTATCAATCAATCCCTCAACCTTTTCTACAAGATCATCACTTCCAGATTTCAGAATTGAAGATAAATTATAAATTAAATTATCTTGTTTTTGTGTATGTATTACAGCTTCTAGCCCTGTGATAGCCTCTATTCTTCTAACACCAGCGGCAATTGAAGATTCAGAAATAATTTTAAATAAGCCGATTTCACCCAATCTACTAACGTGAGTACCACCGCATAGTTCTATTGATATATCTTGAGATGCTCCACTGTCTACTGAGACTACTCTTACCTCAGAATCATATTTCTCTCCAAATAAAGCCGTTGCGCCCATTTTTAATGCTTGCTCATAATTTAGAATTCGCGTCTTCATTGGATAGTTTTGCATGATTAGTTGATTGATTTCTATTTCAATTTCATCGAGAGTAGATCGCGCTATAACATGAGCGTAATTGATATCGAATCTTAAGCGATCAGATGCAACCAAAGAGCCACTTTGAGTGGTATGTTTTCCTAGATTTTGTCTTAACACTGCATGTAATAAATGAGTGGCAGTGTGGTTAGCGCGCAATTTTCTTCTATGCGATTGATCTACTTGTAATTTCACCTCTTGAGATGTCTTGATACGCCCTTGAAGCAATACACAATCATGCACATGCAAACCAGCGATTGGTTTTTTGGTATCTACTACTTTTATTTTCAATGAATTATCTCCGTATATCATGCCTATATCACCAAGTTGGCCACCTGATTCTCCATAAAAAGGTGTTTGGTTCACTACCAAGTAAAACTGACTATTTTTCTCGTTTATCTCAGTTACAGAAACATTCTCTTGTACCATGATTAAAGCCTTAGCAGTTACTTCTTCAAGTACATATCCTAAAAATTCACTATTTCCATATTTATTCCTTACTTCAAACCATAAATTGTTCGCTGCTTTAGTTCCGCAACCAATCCAAGATTTTTTTGCTAATTCTTTTTGTTGAATCATGCATTTATCAAAACCTTCAATATCAACATTTATTTCTTTATCTTTCAAAATATCAATAGTAAGATCTAGAGGTAAACCATAAGTATCATGCAATTTGAAAGCAACAGCTCCAGGTAGTTGCTTATTACTTATGCCACTTTCTAACTCTGTACTTAGTAATTTGAGACCACGCTCTAAAGTTACGATAAAATTCTCTTCTTCTCTCAGTAAGATTTGCGCTACAAACTCTTGTGCTATCACTAGTTCTGGATATGACTCACCCATTTGCGCTACTAAATTTGGTAATAATTTATGTAATAGTGGTTGCTTATATCCTAACTGATGAACGTGCCTAATTGCTCTGCGTATGATTCTTCTGAGCACATATCCCCTCCCTTCATTCGAGGGCATCACTCCATCGGCAATCAAAAATGAAGATGAACGTAAGTGATCAGTAATGACATGATAAGAAATTTTAGCATTGTCGGTTGGTTTCACGGCTACTAAATCTACACATGCTTGGATTAATGATCTGAACAAATCTGTTTCATAATTATCATGCACTCCTTGAATCACAGCAGAAACACGCTCAAGTCCCATGCCAGTGTCAATACATCGCATAGGCAAGTCAGTTCTTTGACCACCAGACAATTGTTCATACTGCATGAAAACTAAATTCCAAATTTCAACATAACGATCCCCATCTTGATCTTTTGTTCCTGGTAAACCACCAAAAATATGCTCACCATGATCATAAAAAATCTCGGTACAAGGACCACAAGGACCAGTTTCTCCCATTGACCAAAAATTATCACTGGTTCTTATTTTGATGATTCTATCTTCATTTAGACCAGCTATTTTTTGCCATAGTTTAAAAGCCTCATGATCTTCATGATAAACCGTAACATATAGTCTGTCTTTATTGAGGCCTATTTCTTTAGTAATGAACTCCCAAGCATATCGTATTGCATCTTCTTTAAAATAATCACCAAAAGAAAAATTACCTAGCATTTCAAAAAATGTAAGGTGTCTTCCTGTATAGCCCACATTCTCTAAGTCATTATGCTTGCCGCCAGCACGTACGCTTTTTTGACTTGAAGTTGCTCTAGTATAGCCACGCTTTTCTTTGCCTGTAAATACATCTTTGAATTGTACCATTCCTGAATTAGTAAACATTAATGAAGGATCATTATGCGGCACTAAAGAGCTCGAACGCACAATAGTATGTCCATGTGTTTTAAAAAAATCCAGAAATATGCCGCGTAATTGACTGACATTCTTCATGTAGCTTGCTTTCATTGGTTAATGATTTCTAAATCATAATCGACAATATTTTATTAGTCTATAATTTTTGTGGGTAGTAACAAATGTTAAATTCAGCACTTGCGTTCTAGCTATTTTATGATTTAGTTCATAAAAACACAGCTCAATAGTTATCAGGGATAACCATGTGGTAGCCTATTATGCTATATGGATGAATTTAACAATTATAAGTTTAATCAGTTTTCGCTAAAAGCCTCATGTAGAGCCATAAACTTCTCTGAACTAGCTACAATTCATGATTCACCCGCGCAATTAGTATCGAATGGTTGCGGTGGTATATAGAGCTTATCTATAAATAGGATTCCATCTAAATGATCCATCTCATGTTGTAAGCAACGTGCAAACCAACGATCATAATCTGATTTTGTACCATCAATTTCTAGTGTTTGTTTAGTGTTAGTTAAGTCTATATAATTGATAGATAAGCTTATTGGTCTTTCAACCTCACCTCTTACGGACGTCACCCCGTCTTCTTGACGAACTGATAAACAACCTTCAGGTAGAATAATTCTTTGTTCAGAGAAACTCCTTACTTCCGGATTAATAATGTAGACAGTGTCGAGAATCGTTATTGGTTCTCCATGCGCATCAAGTGTTTGCTGGGGAATTTCGACAATCAAAGCTCTAAGAGGCTCTCCTACCTGAATCGCTGCTATACCCATACCTCCTTCCTTGCGCATAATGTCTCGCATAGAAAACATAAAAGTTTCGAACAACTTGAGTTCTTCAACACTTTTCAGCACTACAGGCAATGACTTTTGCCGCAATAATGCACTTGGTTCTTTTACTATTTCAAGAATTGACATAGTGCGTATTTTAATACAAGTCAGTTAAAGGGTCAAGTAGATCTGCCCTGAAAAATACAACTTAAAAAAAATGTAGGCTAAAAAACAACGCGAATTTATTACTACCGATACACTGATCGTAATTGATTTTTTACCTCTTAAAAATACGTAGCGTATTGCGTATCACATCAAGAGTTACTCACACGATCAGAGTTCTGGTAACTTAAGCTGATTTGTTAACCCAGGTATAATATTCTAAAGCCAATAAATTACATGAATTGCATCCTTTTTTGGTTTGACAGCATATTTGAGTTGGCATTGAGCAACTTAGTTTACCGTGTTCTTGCCATTTATTCAATATTTTGCGTAAAGTGTATATATCTATTTCAAATACACTTACTAGTTCTTGTAAGCTAACCATTGGATGTGATTGAATATATTCTTTGATCACGCTAATCATGTTCTGTACGGCTACAATCTTTATAACGCAATATATAGGAAAAAAAATTACTTATACTCTTGCCGCTCATACTAAGAAATTTAAGTAATATATAGGCAATGAGAAATACGATGCACGCAATCGCTATGCTTGCCAGAGAGTAAGGCTCTCCCATAATGCATTTGGATGTTTGGTAAAAAAGTACTGAAACTGAATACGCAATAGCTGTAGACCAAATACTATTCAAGATAGCCCATTTTTTACCGATTTCTTGGCAAATTACTGCAAATACCGAAATACATGGAAAATATAGCAGGATAAATAATAAATAGGCAACTGCTCCTATTGTTCCGTCAAATCTCTCTTGTAACGCTCCAGTAATATTCCTATTAAGCTGATTATCTCGCAAAAAAGCCTCTTGTGTATTAAAGTCAGGCATATTAAGCCAAAGAGGATTGTATAATCTTTCTGCAATTGTTATAAAATTATTTGGTATAGTCATGACGGCCATTTTTAGATCTGAGAATAATAAAAACTCTTTCGGTTGCTTTGAATGCGACTGGTCTAGAGGTAGGTATAATGCATTCAAAGTGCCAACTACTACTTCTTTTGCAAAAAGACCAGTAAATATGCCAACTGCAGCTGGCCAATTTCCATGATCTATACCCATTGGCTTAAAAATAGGTACAATATTCTGGCCAATAACAGCTAGTATTGAGGAGTTTTTATTCTCATGTCCAGTTGAGCCATCTAGCGCAAAAACGTTAAGTAATTTGATGACTAAAAAAACAATGACGATTAATTTCCCTGCACCAAATATAAAATTTTTGAGTTTATCGTAAGTTTTTATTAATATACCGCTAAATGATGGTAAGTGATACTCTGGAAGTTCCATAATAAAATGCGACTGTTTATTATGCCCAAGAGTTTTGGTGACAATGTATCCAGTTAAGAGTCCCACCGTAATACCCATTAAATATAGCATAAATACTATATTTTGGCCATTATGTGGAAAAAAAGCTGCACAAAATAAAGCAAAAACTGATAATCTAGCACTACAGGAAATAAATGGTGCGATCATTATAGTCGCTATCCTAGCTTGCTTATTTTCTAAAGTTCTGGTGGCCATAATTGCTGGGACATTACAACCGAAACCAATAATTAATGGAACAAATGCTTGACCTGGCAAACCAATCTTCTGCATGAACTTGTCCATCAAAAATGCTGCTCTGGTAATATATCCAGATTCTTCTAAAAATGACAAAAACAAATATAATCCGCCGATGACTGGTATAAATGGTGCAATGGCTTGTATACCACCTCCTATACCTGTAGCAATAATAGTGATCATCCATGATGCTATGCCGAGTTGCTCAAGTAAATATTGAGTGCCATCAACAAATACAGCCCCAGCACTAAGGTTAAAAAAATCTTGAAAAGCACCGCCAACAACAATACTAAAGGTAAACATCAAGTACATCAAAGAGAAAAATATAGGCAAGCCAACAACTTTATTTAACAAAATATTATCTATAATATCAGAGCGTGTTTTAGTCAAAATTCCTGGTTTCTGGATTGCATTCTTCATTAAACTTTCAATATATTTATATCTAGCATCAATGAATACTAGCTCATGATCTTCTTGATACGTCTTTTGTATGAGGTTTTGATATTTACGAGTTAAAAATCTAATAATCACATTATTATTATCTAAGATCTCTGAACCATCTTCTAGGGCTCGGAGAGCAAGCCAATGACTACATATAATATGTTGTGGATTACTTATTTGTTGTAATGCATTTTGTATAACTACTATGCCTTCTTTAATGATTTCTGGGTAGTAGTGATAGAAATTCTTAATATGAGATCCAGTTTGCGATTCTATTGCAGATGAGTACTTAGTAACAATTCCACTGTTAGCATTTCTATGCTCTTCTTTGGTGTCAAGGTTAGGAATTTTATGCGATCTTGACATTCTCATGCTTGAAGAGTGCGTCGAAAGAGACTGAATAATTGTTTTTTTTAAATGATCAATACCATGCTTTTTTTTTGCAGATATTAGAACAACTGGCTGTTTAAGATTAGCACTCAAGTACTCTTGATCAATATGCAAACCTCTGGTATATACAAGATCCATCATATTGAGAATAACTAATAAAGGTTTTTGCATCTCTAGTAGTTGCAAAGTAAGATACAAACCTCGTTTTAAATAAGTGACATCTAGTACATTAATAATAAGATCGTATTTAGCTCGGGATAAAAAATCAAATACAACTTTTTCATCTTCTGGCGTGTCTGTAGTATGTCCTAGATTAAGTGCATAAATACCAGGTAGATCAATAAATTCTACTTCTATGTTTTGTATAGAAGCGTAGCCTATTTTTTTTTCTATTGTTACTCCAGACCAATTACCAACAGCCTCTCTTGAGCATGTCATTACATTAAAGAGAGTAGATTTGCCACAATTAGGATTGCCCAGTATACAAATTTTTTTGCGATTTTTTATATGTAGTTTTACCTCTTCCGAAGGTTGTAACGTTGTTTTAATGAGCGAGGGTGTGATCATATCATTATAAATATTTTGCAATAGGTGAGACCAATATGCGCTGGGATATATAAGTACTTATAGCAATTTTAAGTCCATCTAGTTTTATTATTAAGGTTCCATCATAACATCTATGTGCAATAGCGACCATAGACCCAGGGATAACACCTATATTTTGTATTTTTTTTACTATAGATTTTTCAAATTTTAATGTTCTGATCACCGCTATTTTGCCATCTGCAACTAAAAATAAAGGTATGCTCACGGATTTATGCAATATTATATTAATTTATATTATGCACTATAATACTATTAAGAATGATTTGCAATAGTTATTTTATTATGTCTTTAAGTGGTCTTGTACTGAATCTTATACGAGATTGCAGAATTAGTGTATTGTACTCACTAATTTGCTAATGTAAATAAGAGCATTGGATCGTTACCTTGGGCTCGTAAATGTTAGCATACCTCTAAAGACCAGCGCGAGAGTGGCGCAAAATTTATGTTGTCTACTAATCCCAGTTTATATCTTTCAATGCCAGCCCAAGCAATCATTGCTGCATTATCTCCACATAAATTTACAGGCGGAGCAATAAATCCTAACCCCTTTCTCTTTGCTGCTATTTTTATATGATCTCTAATATGCTGATTGGCTGCCACACCTCCCGCAAGAACTACAGTTTTAATGTCTATTACTTTTGCTTGACATAGACTAATAGCATTCAACATCCTGTTTTGCAAAATTTGTGTAATAGTATGTTGTAAAGAGGCGCAAATATCGTTTACATCATCATTCGTCAACCCCTCTTGTTGCTGTAGTTTTATCTCGTCTATTTTCCTTTTTACTGCAGTTTTTAAGCCAGAAAATGAAAAGTCACACCCAGGCTTACTCACTAGTGGTTTGGGAAAATTAAATCTTATTTTATTACCAAGTGACGCTCTTGTTTCTATTATTGGACCTCCTGGATAGTCTAAGCCTAACATTTTTGCCACTTTATCAAAGCATTCACCCACAGCATCATCCTTAGTGGAACCTAATATTTTGTATTGGCCAACATTGTGGGCAATTAAAATTTGGCAATGCCCACCTGATACAAGCATTAACAAGAATGGAAATTCTAAGTCGCTAGTTAAACGAGCAGTCAAAGCATGCCCTTCAAGGTGGTTGATGGCAATAATTGGTTTAGCTGCAGCTGCTGCTATTGCTTTAGCATACATAACCCCGACTATTACTCCTCCTATCAGACCAGGACCAGCCGTAACAGCAATGGCATCTATCTCTTGGTAACTGATATCAGCGCTAACCATTACCCTATCAATCATTAAATCTAAAGCGCTCATATGACTCCTTGCTGCAACCTCTGGTACTACCCCACCATAAATTTTATGAATAGAAATTTGCGATAAAATTTCATGCGCTATAATGCTTTTATCAGACCTAACTATTGCTACTGATGTTTCATCGCAACTAGTCTCTATTCCTAATATATGGATCATTTTGGATGTATTAAGTCAAGTAGGTCTTGGTTTGATACGGTTTTAATTCCTAAATAATCAAAAGTAAAAGGCGTTAAAACTCTACCTCTTGCTGTACGTTGAACAAAACCTTGCTGGATCAAATATGGCTCAATAGTTTCTTCAATTGAATCTTTGTGCTCAGAAAGACCAGCTGCTATAGTCTCAATTCCTACGGGACCACCATTATAATGCTGCACAATAAATTTTAAATATCTATAATCATTACTATCTAAACCAAATTTATCCACTTCCAATTTTTGTAATGATTCGTCAGCAACTCGCGCATCAACTACGCTTGTTTTATTATACTGTGCATAATCAACCACACGCTTTAATAAACGCAAAGCTACTCTGGGAGTTCCTCGTGAACGCTTAGCTATTTCACGAGCACCTTCAGTATTTAATTTTGCATTCAAAATGGAAGTTCCGCGTGTAACTATTTCAATTAATTCTTCTGTATTATAATAACTTAAACGCAATGGTATGCCAAATCTGTCTCGTAAAGGGTTTGACAATAAACCAAGTCTTGTAGTAGCGCCAATTAGTGTAAATTTTGGCAGATTAATACATACACTACGTGCAACTGGACCTTCGCCGATAATAATATCTAGTTTAAAATCTTCCATTGCAGAATATAAAACTTCTTCTACATTAGGATTCAAGCGATGTATCTCATCAATAAACAATACATCATGTTCCTCTAAGTTTGTCAAAATTGCAGCCAAATCTCCAGCTTTAGATAAAATTGGACCAGAAGTAGAACGAATATTTACTCCAAGTTCTCTGGCAACAATCTGAGCAATTGAAGTTTTCCCAAGTCCTGGTGGACCATAAAGCAAAACATGATCTAGAGCGCTCTTTCTATCTTGAGCGGCCTTAATAAATACTTGCAAATTTTCTTTGATCTGATTTTGACCAACAAATTCATTCAGCATATTTGGCCGCAAAGTCCTTTCTTCCTCATCTACATGAAGAAGACTAGCATCAAGTAAATTTGATTTAGAATCCATTTTTAACTCACTTAGATGATTGTTTTAAAGCCGATTTAATCAAATCATTAATAGTAATATCTGGATGAGCAATTATAATTTTGCTTATAATTATGTAAGCATCACTTTTATTAATGCCCAAATTTACCAACGCAGATACCGCATCATCTCGTAGTGTGCTAGTCGTATTATGACTATACTTAGTACTAGAATCAGAAATGCAATCTGTAACAAAATTGATATGTTTATCTTTTAATTCAGTAATAATACGATTAGCCAACTTTGTACCAACACCTGATATGGTAGTAAAAGCTATGTTATCTTGAGAAGCTAAAGCTAAAGCAAATTTATCTGGTGACAATACTCCAAGTATAGTTAATGCTAACTTTGCTCCCACGCCCTGCACGGTTGTTAATTTCATAAAGCATTCTTGTTCGTTTTTTGTAAAAAAACCAAGCAAAGAAATCTGATCTTCTCGTACTAACGTTTCTATAAACAATTCAACTTTCTGACCAATTTGCCTGGTTAATACATCAAGTGTTTTAAATGAACATAATACTTTATAGCCAACGCCCGCAACATCTATAATTGTATAGTCTTTTTCAATTGAATCAACCAAACCTTTTAATTTGCCTATCATATAGCGATATTATAATTTTCTTTCATTCTAACATAAAAATACTAACGATCACTATAAATATCTGATAAACATTGGTTAATGAGAGATTTGTTAAAATCGTTGGATGTAAGTCTGACCTCTCTATGAAATTGTATTAAATTTCTTACTTACTGTCTTTAAACTCTGCATTGTAGGTCGTGAATGCGATCGTTTGTAGCAATGTAATTTCTTCATACACAGTATATCAAATCATTCAAACTGGTCCAAAATCCAATTAGGTGGTGCAAAGCCAGAGTTAATAATCTTGGATACCGACGGGCTTGGAATAGACTGGATATTTAATATATCAAGCTGGTGTTATATATTTCTTTCTATAGATACGGTAAATATTTCATATTATGACTTAATACAAAATTACCCTTTGCAAGGTTGTGCTTTTAGGCTATTTTATAATATAGTTAAAATGCGTTTTGAGAATCAAATAACTAATAAAATTACCATTTTTGGTTTCGAAAAATATTAAGATCACTGATAATCTGGAGCTTTTTTGAAGCTGCTAAAAATGACATAAACAAATGAAGGATTGATGGCTCAGGAGTAGATACAGCACCTTATTTTTGAATATTTCCCAGTAACTCAAGGTAAAGAGTTTTGACCAAGAAGGTGACTATACGAGATGCTTTGTACCAAAGAACATTTGGTTAGAGTTATTGCTTAAGCTATGACAAGCATCAGCACATGTTTTAAAATCTGCTATAATTGTTTTGGGCAAACTTACTAAATGGCCCAATTGTAAATCTTAAAGAATCATGCGATGAAGCGCTAGGTGCTTATCTTAACTTGACGAAAAAATTTACTTAACCTTAAGGAGCTGAAATGCAGAAATCCAAATATCTAGAAGTATTGTTATTTTGGTTTGATAAAGATCATAAGAAAAAATGGTTTGTTAAAGATAAGGATTTCGATGATGAAATTACTTTTAAATTTCATTATTTGTATAATGATATTGCTACTAAATTTAATTACTTAGATAGATCTCTAGAAGAGATTTTGGCAGCAATTGTTGTTCTTGATCAATTCTCAAGAAATATGTTCAGAGACTCTCCTAAGGCTTTTGCAACTGATGCCCAAGCTTTGACTCTTACTAAATATTTTATTCATAACTCAATCGATCAATTACTGAGTAATGAGTGTAAACATTTCGTGTACATGCCATTGATGCATAGTGAAAATTTAGAAGATCAAGAGTTATGTGTAAAATTACTTGAGTTTGATCATAGCGCTTGTGAATATGCTAAAATACACAGAGATATTATTAAGCGCTTTAATAGATTTCCTCACAGAAATAGTATTTTTAGTAGAGAATCTACAATAGAGGAGTTAGAATTTTTAAAAGAAAGAAACTCTTCTTTCTAACGCTATACAAGAAGACTATGCATTCAAAATTAATTATACTATGTAGATATTATGAAAGCTCAAGACACTTACAGCAATAAAAAACAGAAGTCATCGCGCTTCTAAAGCATCGAAAACAAAACATAGAAAGAGCAATGCAGAAAGTACGAAATAAAGTATAAACACAAATAATGTGTTTATACTTTATTTCCTGATGATCTCACTCAATTAAGTTGCTCAGGTGTTTGCTGATCACATCAATAGCTTTGCACAAGCTCAGATGCCTAACATCATCAATCGGCGCTTTCAGTAATTAAGTAGTATTAGTGGTTACTCACAAATTACAGATATGTGACAAGAGTTTATTCATCCAGCTCTAGTCGCGGTTGCTTCTGAATTCTTGATTTCAGTTTTATTCGGATAGATTTTTACTTTAGCGTCTTGAATAAGTTTTTTCATATAATCACTGATTACCTTATAGGCCGTTTGTTGCTCAAGTTGTGCTCTTATTGTATCAAAAGTAGGTATTTCTTGCTTCTTGATGTCTAGTACTTTCAGTATATGCCAACCTACTTGAGTTTGAACAGGTTCTGATACCTCACCAACATTTAATTTATAAGCAGCTTTCTCTATACTAGGAAATGCCTGGCCTTTGGTTATATAACCAATCTCACCACCACGATCTTTGGTAGATTTATCTGTAGAATATTGCTTGGCCACATCTTCGAATGCTTTTCCCGATTTTATTTCGATTAAAATCTTTTTTGCTTCTTCTTCAGTAGCTAGTACTATGTGGCTAATTTTTACTTCCGGATTGTTTTTTAGCATATTTACATAATTTGAATACTCTGTTTTAATCATGCTTTCGTTAATATGACGTTTTGCATAATTTTGCAAATACACATCTATAGCAGCTTTCTTTTTTGCTTCTTCTACTTGATGTTGAAATATTTTACTATCTTTAATTTTGGAACTGGCCATATTGTCTTCAATTATCTTTTGCTGTACTATCTCTTGAATAATTGCTTGCTTGGTGTTTGAGTCAATATCATCAAAATCTTTTTTACCTTCTGGTAATTGACCACCTAAGAGAAACTTTAAACGTTCTGTGATCTCAGATTTATTAATGGTTTTACCGTCGTATTCCGCTAACACTCTGTCTTCGGCATAAGAAACGAACGAAAGTAAACTGCAAGTTAATACAATAATAAGAAATTTTTTACTCATAATATTCCAGCCTATTATAATCTAATGATTTTATCCAGTATAAATTATTGCACAAATTAAGTAAACACACAAACAAATATCTCATCTATATCTTTAACTGTTGTAATCAACATGATATATATGTATCTAGAGTAACTCAAGTGGTATTTTATGTTTAAAAAGTTATTGCAAAAATTATTTGGAACGATAAACGATCGTCACCTTAAATCTTTTGAAAAAACTGTAGCGCAGATTAATACTTTAGAAGTAAATTTTACACCGCTAACAGATCAACAATTAACAGAATATACCGAAATCTTGAAGAGTAAACTAATCCAAGGATCTACATTGGATGATATTTTACCTGAAGCATTTGCTCTGGTTAGGGAGGTTTCAAAAAGAGTACTTGGTCTTAGACATTATGATGTTCAGCTTGCAGGTGGTATTGCTTTGCATAAAGGTATGATTTCTGAGATGAAAACAGGTGAAGGAAAAACTTTGGTTGCAACCTTGCCTGTGTATTTAAATGCCCTAAGTGGCAAGGGTGTACATATTGTTACGGTTAATGATTATTTGGTTAGACGTGATAGTGAGTGGATGGGGAAAATATATAGGTTTTTGGGTTTATCCGTTGGGTGCGTAGTTAGCGGAATTACTGATGAAGAAAGAAAAAATGCTTATAGATGTGATATAACTAATTGCACTAATAATGAGTTAGGGTTTGACTATTTACGCGATAATATGAAGTATTCACATGAACATGTAGTGCAACGCGCATTTCATTATGCAATTATTGATGAAGTGGACTCAATTCTGATTGATGAAGCAAGAACTCCATTGATTATCTCTGGACCAACAGAAGATAACTCGGAGCTATATTATAAAATTGACAAATTGATACCAAAGCTCAAAACTGAAGATTATGATATAGATGAAAAATCTCGGACAATTGGCTTGAATGATAAAGGTATTAGTTATATTGAAGAAACGCTGATTAATGCCAATTTAATCGCACTTGGATCTGGTCTATATGATATCACAAATGTCAGCGTTCTTCATCACATTAACCAGGCACTTAAAGCGCACAAATTGTTTAGTAAAAATGTCGATTATATGGTGCTTGATCATCAAGTGGTTATTGTTGATGAGTTCACTGGTAGAATAATGGAGGGCAGAAGATTTTCAGAAGGCTTACATCAAGCATTGGAGGCAAAAGAATCTGTGATTGTACAAAATGAAAATCAGACTTTGGCTTCAATTACTTTTCAAAATTATTTTAGGTTGTATCCTAAGCTTGCAGGGATGACTGGTACCGCGATGACCGAAGCTAACGAATTGCGTGATATATATAATTTAGAAGTAGTATCAATCCCGACTCATAATCCTATTACAAGAATAGATCAAGATGATGAAATCTATCGTACTGCGCAAGAGAAGCATGATGCAATCATAAATGAAATAGAAACTAGTCACCAGAAGTTACAGCCAATCTTAGTAGGTACAGTTAGTATAGAGAAGTCTGAGTATTTATCAGCTATGCTCAAGAAAAAAGGTATTAAGCATCACGTGTTAAATGCTAAATATCATGAACAAGAAGCTCTGATCATTGCGCAGGCTGGTAGATCAGGGGCTGTGACCATCGCTACTAATATGGCTGGTCGTGGTACTGATATCATGTTGGGTGGTAATCCAGAAATGTTTATCAAGGAATTAAAAATTGAAGATGCTAAGCAGTTAGCAAAAGAGCTCAAGAAAATTCACTTAAAAATAGCACAAGACAAACAAACAGCAATAGATGCCGGTGGTCTTTTGGTTATTGGCACTGAACGACATGAAAGTAGGAGGATTGACAATCAGCTACGCGGACGCTCTGGTAGGATGGGAGATCCAGGTCGTACCAAGTTTTATCTATCGCTTGAAGACGATCTAATGCGAATATTCGCTTCGTCGAGAATATCTGGTTTATTAAAAACGTTAGGTCTAGAGGATGGTGAAGCAATTTTTCATCCTATGATTAGTCGCACTATTGAAAAAGCTCAGCAAAAAGTTGAGTCACGTAATTATGACATTAGGAAAAGCTTGTTAAGATTTGATGATGTAATGAACGATCAAAGGAAAGTGATATACGAGCAACGGCTAGAAATCATGTCTTCTGAAGGAGTGCATGATATTGTAAATGACATGTATTTACAAATTAATGCTGATTTAATTTCAGATTATATTCCAGAAAAGTCCTATAAGGAAAATTGGAATATAGACGGTCTTAAGAAGAAGCTGCATCTTATTTATAACTACGATTGTGAAATTGACGACTTATTACGCAACGATGAAATTGATCAAAAACTGCTTACAGAGCATTTTAATAAGTATGTGAATAATTTATTAGAAGAAAAGAAACAAAGATTTGGTGATGATATATTTATGCTGGCCGAACAGAGAATTTTATTGATGACATTAGATCAATTGTGGAAGGATCATTTGCTGTCACTAGACCATCTAAGGCAGGGCATATATCTACGAGCTTACGGTCAACGCGATCCACTTAATGAGTATAAAAAAGAGGCTTTTACTCTTTTTTCTGATTTATTAACACATTTGCGTGAATTGTACATTACTAGACTATGTAGAATGGAAATAGATACGGAGCTTCAAAAACAGAGCTTGCTGCTAGCTAAGAATTTTGAACCAAAGCAAAAGATTTTTAGTGGCAGGGTAGACCCAGCATTCATTGATAAGAATCATAAAAAGTCAGAGTGGGGAAAGGTGGGGCGTAATGAATCATGTCCTTGCGGATCTGAAAAAAAATTCAAACATTGTCACGGGCAGTTATAATTAGTTTTTGACAAATATAGAGATTACAGATCATTATTACTCTGATGCAAAATATGGAGAATTGTATGAAAGCGATTAAATACTTACTTATAGTTAGCTTAATAGTTTTGAGCGGAAGTTGTACTAGTAAACCACGCGTGGTGAAAAGCCCTTGCGTTGACAATGGGAGTGGCGCAGTTCCATGCTTTAAGCGTGAAGCAAATAAATGGCTTGCATAGCTTGTATTAGTATAACGTACTTGTTCCAGGATGTTTTTTAAGTATTGCCATAAGAATAATTGTTATGAGGCATGCGTAGT
>CAMDPW010000030.1 GCA_945905715.1 Rickettsia typhi | reverse complement strand
TATGTACCGTTACAACAATGTTGCAAACTCTCTAGAAATCATGCAAATTATCCCACGAGCTTTTACACTCAATAATCCAGGGGAAAAATTTACTTGTGAAGTTAATTCATTGAGTTCTTCTCTGAAAATCGTGTATCCGTGTTTAAATTTAATGGAGTAAAGAAGTGAAAAAAAATGGCATATATCTAGTAACTATGAACCAAATCGGTTAGCGTTGAACGATTTAATAGACGCTTATGAAAAATTATTACCTAGGAAAAGATATAAAGTAAAAAATAAAGAATCTGAAATGAGTATTGAATTGAAACGTATAACCATTTTTCGAGGAAATTTAAAATGATAACAACAGCATTATATGCAAGGGTATCTTCGGAGAAACAAGCACAAGAAAACACAATAGCTAGTCAAGTAGAAGCTTTGAAATCGAGAATAATTGCTGATAGCTTGCCTCTATTAGACGAGCATCAATTTATTGATAATGGTTATAGTGGCTCAAACCTTGTTCGCCCCGCATTAGAAAAACTGCGTGATAGGGTTGCAGCTGGCATGATAGATAAAATTTACATTCACTCGCCTGATCGATTATCAAGAAAATATGCATATCAGATGATTTTAATAGAAGAATTTGAGAGGTATGGTGCGAACGTTGTTTTCTTAAATTTTCAACAATCGAATGAAAATCCAGAGTCACAGCTATTATTACAAATGCAAGGAATGATTGCTGAGTATGAACGTTCAAAAATTATGGAACGACATCGCCGGGGAAAAATTCATGCAGCAAAAAGAGGTTCTGTCAATGTGCTTGCGGTTGCCCCCTATGGTTATCGTTATATTGACAAACATACAGGTCAAGGAGAAGCCTCTTTTGAAGTTATCGATGATGAAGCAGAAGTTATAAGGAAAATGTTCAACTGGGTTGGAAAAGATCGCCTAACCATTGGAGAAGTGATACGGTTGTTAAATAGGGATAAGATTTTGACCAAGAAAGGAAAAATGTGGTGGGATAGAAGTACGGTTTGGTACATGCTAAAAAATCCTACTTATAAGGGGCAAGCTGCATTTGGAAGAAGAAAAACTGGAGTAAGATTATCCTACATAAGACCGCGAAGAGATTCGAGTGAGCAGCCTAGAAACAATTCATCCAGGTATCCTGTGGATAAAGAAAATTGGATTTATATTTCTGTGCCTGCAATTATAGATGAACAATTGTTTGATGTAGTACAAGAGCAAATAGAAGAAAACAAAAAAAGAGCAAGAGTTCATAAACAAGGTGTAACCTATTTATTACAAGGTTTATTAGTATGTAAGCATTGTGGGAGAGCTTATTGTGGCGGAAAGTCTACAAGGCGTTATACTAAAAGAGAGACTGTTCATTTATATTATCGTTGTACTGGCACAGATTCTGCTCGTTTTGGTGGTACTAAAATGTGTAACAATAAGCAAGTGAGTTCTGCTGCAATAGAATTGGTTGTGTGGGAAGAAGTAAAAAAAATGCTAAAAAATCCCCAACGCATTTTTGAAGAATATCAGCGACGTTTGGTGGAACTAGAGAAGTCTCCTATAGATGAAGCGTCTACTTCTCTTGAAAAACGAAAAATAAAATTAGAAAAAGGTATTTCATTGTTGATTGACAGTTATGCACAACAATATATTACAAAAGATGAGTTTGAGCCAAGAATCCAAATTATGAGACAAAACCTAAAGACAGCTCAAGAGCACAAAAATAAATTAGTTGAGAAAGAAAATTTAACAAAAGAAATAGAGTTGATTGTTACTAATTTAGAAAATTTTACAGTTGGAATTGATGAGAATCTTGACAAATTAGATTGGCATGGTAAACGAAATATGATTAGATGTGTAGTGAAAAGAATTGAAATTGGAAATGAAGAAATCAATGTTGTGTATAAAGTAAACAAATTGCCCGAGTATAAAAATAATGATAGTGCGCAACATTGTTGTAACAGTACGCACGGTTCTGTGGGAGCCTGGGATGGTTCCCCCGGCCCGGGCTACTCGACCATTGCTCCCCCAAGCCCCTAATTTAACATGTGGTCAATATGTCATTTTTTATAGAGATCATTACCGAGCCACCATAGAGCACTGCAAGTTAAATTTTTCTACAATAAGAAAACAAGCTAATTTACTTAGTTGTATTTTTACTAACAAATTACTATGCTTCAAGTTATGATCTATGGAGAATAACAATTAAGTTGATACGATCTATGGCTATGCATAAAGAAATTCAATATTCTAGGTACTTACCAAGACAATTATTTGATTTAGTGCTTGATATTGAAAAATATCCTGAATTTTTGCCATGGTGTTCTGATGCCCGTATTTTAAAGAGTGAGAGCAATATAATTTTGTGCGAACTAGGTATAAGGTTTCAAACCTTTCATACCAAATATACTTCAAAAATTGAATATCATATACCAAATGACATTAATGAAGAGTATGTCATTAAGGTAGAGATGATTGAGGGACCATTTAAATATTTGAATAATTTTTGGAGATTTAAATTTGATCAACAAAAAATAAGAACCAAAATTGATTTTGAAATTGATTTTTGCTTTAATTCCACAATGTTACAAAAATTAATGAGACTGCTTTTTAAGCGAGCATTAGTTGCCATGATAGCTGTTTTCAAGAAAAGAGCGGAGTTAGTCTATGGCGATAACTAATTTTCCTTATCTTAGTAAGTCCAATGAATTTTCTTCAATGCTTAAGAGTAATAGTGTTAGAAAAGCTTTTTTCTCCATGCCCGGTTCTATAGGTTTAAGAATTTTGATGGTTACAGTTCCTGACTTCATCGTAAATTTTTTGCTTGGCCAAAATTTGCCGCTATTTAGCGCAATAGGAACAACAGGCACATTTATTGTGGAGTATAAGGCGGTAACGCCTGGTAAGTATCTACTTGATTGCTGCCCAGCAGTTGTTCTTGTTCCTTCGGGAAATATTATTATTGTTGCTTTATGTTCTATTGCTTTTGCAGCTTTACTAATCATTTGTTTTAAGGCTATTGATTGACCTTGTCTATCAATAGCTATCATACCTAATCTCAACAAGTACCAACCAAAGAAGGGAATTTTTGTTAGTTCTTTTTTTAAGATATAGAGTGGTGGAAGAAATATTTGCCAAAATAATATAGTTTCTAAGACCGACTGATGTTTTGATGCAACGATATAGGGGGGTTCAGGTAAATTGTCTATACCTATAATTTTGTATTTAATATTACATAAAATTCTTAAGGCTATTATCAGTCCTTTGGACCATGTTCTACAAGAATAGTATAAATATTGATTGCGGGCTATAAGCAAAGGTGAGCAGAAAATAGCAATAAATAATGTCCAAGCCACCATGAAGCAATAAAATACAGTCGAGCGTAGTAACATCATAACAAGGTAATAAATTTTACAATGAGTGGACAAGAAATAAGAGAGCTAGTCGGTATGTCAAAACATGTTGTAAAAGATTCCAAACCAACGAAGAAAAAAATAACAAGAAACATAATTAGGTATTTGTTATATTCCTTGAATAACAATAAAGCAGTGCGCTTACTATGCCACCATTCTGCAATATTTACATTATCTGAAATTACTGGATGTGGAATGATTTTGATATTAGACATAATTCTTTTGAACTCAAATAAGCTACGAGGCATATGATAATTAGCAGTAACTAGTCTGATACTCATTATGTTATTTTTTATAATCCACGCTTTAGTTTCTTGAGCGTTGCTAATGGTATTAAATGCATTTTTTCCTAGCTCTATATTATGTATATGGTTATTTTGTGGACTTGCATACAAGTCAAGTAACTCATTAGCTTTGACGCTGCGATCTACGCCAGAAATAAATAGTTTATCAGCTTTATGCTGATCAAGTAATTTGAAACCTGCAGCTAGTCTTTTACTGCCACCTGTTAATACTATTACTGCGTCTGTTTTAGTTTCTGGAGAATGATCTTGTGTTGGTATGGTATATACATAAAAAGCAAATCCTGCAAACCACATAGTTAACAAAGAAAATAATATGAAGAACGATTTATGCATGTAATTCACCAAAAATTTTATTAAATTTTTCTTTTAATATCAGGTCTAATTGTTTGATGCTAGTATGTTTACCAAGTTTTTCAATTGAAGTGATACCAAAATCTTTAATGCCACATGGTACAATGCCTATAAAATGTGCGAGGTTAGGATTTACATTAATTGCAATACCATGATATGTGACCCATTTTTTAATTCTTATTCCAACAGCAGCAATTTTTGCTTCATAACCATCTTCATTACTTACCCATATACCTATTCTTCCTTGTCTACGCTCTCCTTTGATGCTAAGTTCTGCTAGGGTTTCTATAATTAATTGCTCAAGGTTATAGACGTATAGTCTCAAATCAGGATTACCTGAAACTGTTCTTGTCTTTAAGTTTAGCATTAAATATATCACTCTTTGACCAGGACCATGATAAGTATATTTACCACCTCGTCCAGTTTTAAATACTGGTAGGGAAGGAGGTTGTAATAATTCATCATTAGAAGCGCTAGTACCAGCAGTATATATTGATGGATGCTCTAAAAGCCACACCATTTCTTGAGTATTCTTAGCAATAATTTGCTTCACTCTCTTCTCCATAACGTTTAAGGCTTTAGAGTATGGCACTAAATCATCAGATATTTTCCATTTAATTGACACGGTAATTATGTAATTTTTTTTGCATTTATTATATTAATTACTATATTGAATCTTAATAGTATACTCAAAAGTATTTTAGAGTAGTTGTAATTGCTTACTAATAAAGATGGTGTTGACTACATATTTATTGAATAGTAGTGTTTGCGCTTTAGGTGTAAATTAAAAATTTATGAAAAATATTCTAGTTATAATTACCAGTTTATTTTTATTGAGCTTTTCTGGCTTGTCATTAGCTGACCAACCCAGTCCATGGCAGATTGATTTTCAACAAGCAGCTTCGCCAGTAATGGAGAAAATAGTTTCTCTGCATGATTTAGTGCAATATGTAATTTATATTACTGTGTTTTTTGTTTTCGCTCTTTTGGTTTACGTATGTATAAAATTCAAAAAACAAAATAATCCAACTCCCTCAACTACATCACATAATATGTTTATTGAAATTATTTGGACTGTTGTTCCCATATTGGTTCTAATAATAATTGCCGTTCCTTCATTTAAGACATTATATTATATAGAAAAAAATGAGAATACTGAACTAACCCTAAAAGTAGTAGGCCATCAATGGTATTGGAACTATGCTTATCCAGATAACGGCAATTTCTCTTTCGATAGTTATATTATTACAGATGAGCATTTGCAACCAGGACAATTACGTTTACTAGAAGTAGATAACAGAGTAGTGTTACCAGTAGATACATATGTACGAATTTTAGTGACATCCTATGACGTAATACACAGTTGGGCGATCCCATCTCTTGGTATTAAAACTGATGCTGTTCCTGGTAGAACAAATGAAACATGGGTAAAGATTAATAAACCAGGCGTATATTATGGACAATGTTCAGAAATTTGTGGAGTCGGCCATGGTTTTATGCCTATAGCCATTCAAGCGGTATCAAAAGAAGATTTTGCTAGCTGGGTAGGGCAATCCAGAGAGAAATTTGCTAACGCTAATTACGCTCAATATTTGCATATAGGATAGTTAATGACCAAGACACATGAAATACATGGAGATCATCCAACAGGTTTAAAGAGATGGTTGCTTTCCACTAACCACAAAGATATTGGCACTATGTACATTATTTTTTCTATAGTTGCTGGTTTAGTAGGTGGTTTATTTTCTGTTGTTTTTCGTTTGGAACTAATTGAGCCAGGTGCTCAAATTTTAGGTGGTAATCATCAACTATATAACGTGCTGATTACTGCTCATGCTTTAATCATGGTATTTTTTATGATCATGCCAGCCATGATTGGCGGTTTTGGTAATTGGTTTGTGCCATTGATGATTGGCGCCCCTGATATGGCTTTTCCACGATTAAATAACGTTAGTTTCTGGTTGTTAATACCATCTTTTATTTTATTATTTTCATCAGCTTTTGTTGAAGGTGGCTCTGGTACTGGTTGGACAATGTATCCGCCACTTAGCAGTGCAATAGGGCAGCCAGGTGGTGCGGTTGACATGGCAATATTTAGTTTACACTTAGCTGGCATCTCGTCAATTTTAGGTGCAATCAATTTTATTGTTACTATATTTAATATGCGAGCGCCAGGTATGAGTTTACATAAAATGCCTTTATTCGTTTGGTCAGTTTTGGTTACCGCTTTCTTGTTACTTTTGGCTTTACCAGTGCTTGGTGGCGCAATCACCATGTTGCTTACTGATCGTAATTTTGGCACTTCTTTTTTTGATCCAGCGGGCGGCGGCGATCCAGTTTTATTCCAACATTTGTTTTGGTTTTTCGGCCATCCAGAAGTCTATGTCATCATCCTTCCTGGATTCGGCATTATCAGTCAGGTCATATCGACATTCTCACGTAAACCAATCTTCGGTTATTTAGGTATGGTTTATGCTATGGTTAGTATCGGTGTATTAGGTTTTATGGTTTGGGCCCATCATATGTTTACTGTCGGTCTCAGTCCAAATGCTCTCGCTTATTTTACAGCAGCAACGATGATTATTGCAGTACCTACGGGAATTAAGATATTTAGTTGGATTGCAACTATGTGGGGAGGATCAATTGAATTTAAAACACCAATGCTTTTTGCAATAGGGTTTATTTTCTTATTTACCATTGGCGGAGTAACGGGCATAATGTTATCAAATTCCGCGGTTGATCGGGTATTACATGATACCTATTATGTGGTGGCGCACTTTCACTATACCATGTCTTTAGGAGGGTTATTTGCTATGTTCGCTGGCTTCTATTATTGGTTTGGTAAAATGAGTGGTAAGCAATATCCCGAAGTACTGGGTAAGACGCATTTTTGGCTGACTTTTATCGGGGTAAATATAACTTTCTTTCCCCAACATTTTTTAGGTCTTGCTGGTATGCCAAGACGTATACCGGATTATCCAGATGCTTTTGCTGGTTGGAATATGGTCTCATCGGTTGGTGCAATTATTTCGATATTTGCAGCTTTTTTCTTTGTTTTTATAGCGCTTTACACTTTACGACATGGCAAGAAATGTCCAAACAATCCTTGGGGGACTGGTGCAAAAACTCTAGAGTGGACTTTGTCGTCACCACCACCATTCCATTGTTTTGAAAAATTACCATTGATCAAGTGAAGCAGTCAGTGTCAAGAGCTAATAAAATTACAAGAGAATGTACCAATAATGCAACTGTAAGAGACTACTGTTCATTGCTCAAACCGCGAGTAATGAGTTTGGTAATTTTTACTGGTTTTATTGGCTTATTAATTGCTCCTGGTAATATCCATCCCGTTATAGGTTTTGTTGCCATATTGTGTATAGCCATTGGCTCTGGTGCTGCTGGCGCAATCAATATGTGGTATGATCGCGACATTGATAGCTTAATGGAACGTACAAAAAATCGCCCATTGCCTAAAGGGTCAATTTATCATCAAGAAGCTTTGCATTTTGGAGTTGCTCTTTCTTGTGCCTCTATTCTGTTGATGGGACTTTTTGTTAATTTAATTGCTACATTCTTGCTAGCATTAGCCATTTTGTTTTATGTTTTAGTTTATACTGTTTGGTTAAAGCGTAGTACTTCTCAAAGTATTGTAATAGGTGGAGTAGCCGGAGCTTTACCACCAGTGATTGGTTGGGCAGCAGTGACTGGAGGGGTGTCATTGGAATCATTTTTATTGTTTCTGATTATTTTTATGTGGACCCCACCGCATTTTTGGGCGCTTTCATTATATAAACGTACTGATTATGAAAAAACAAGACTGCCGATGATGCCTATTATCAAAGGCGTTAAGTATACAAAGTTGCAAATTGTTTTATATAGCGTGATTTTGTTCTTAGTGACTCTTATCCCGTCTTATATTGGTATGTTCGGGATGGTTTATTTGTATACTGCGGCGCTCTTAGGAGCTATTTTTCTGTATTTATCTATTGTGTTATACAATGAGAAAGGTCATAAAACCGCGCCTAAATTATTTGGTTATTCAATACTATATTTATTTTTGCTTTATACCGTTATGCCAATTGATAAAATATTAATACATTGAATTTATGCCAATTTCTAAACTACATACTATAAAAAAATATAAAAATCTGGCGATGATGCTCATTTTATTGGTCTTAGTGCTAGTGGTATTTCTTGCTGGCCTGGTTAAGTTTGGAGTACTTTGACCATAAATGCGAGAATGTCAATATGTATTACCCTGGAGAGGGGTATGCGTCCATTGTTGCTACCATGATGATGTCGCGAATAAAGTTTCTAACCAAAACATGCCTTTGATAAAAAAGCTATAGATAGTGAAAACAGTGCTAGGGAGGAAAATACAATAAATTGAGCGTTAGTGGTAGATTGTAGTATCGATATTTATATAATTTACTCCAGAATTTTATGGTATAGTGTTTATCAAGATTTGATTTCACTACATGATTAAGAATAGATCCAAACCAAAAATAAAAAATATAAGAAGCGACACACGTAACAAAAAAATGACTCTAGATCATCTAGTGTTGCATCTACTTTAGCAATTTAGTTTTTAATACGATATCCATTTTTTAGTATCGCATAAAGTCCAAAGTAACATATGACTATAATCATACTTAGAAAGGTTATTCCTAAAATAATAGAGCTGTTATGCGTTCCTGTCATACTGTATCTAAAACCATCTATTATATAGAAAAATGGATTAAATAAGTTAATCATGGCAAGAGTTTGAGGTAGTGTTTTTATCGAATAAAAAGTACCAGATAAAAATGAAAGAGGCGTAATTAAGTAAATAGTGATTGCTGACATTTGATCAAAGCTATTTGAAAGAATGCCAGCGATCATTCCTAGTATGGCTAAAAATAAGGTAGCTAACAAAGAAAAGAAAAAGAGATAAAAATAACTATAAACTGACATGTCAATGAATAATGATATAGTGATAGCAACTAAAATTCCTACAATTACTCCTCTAGCCATAGCAGCGCTTGTATAGGCAGCAATAAAGCCATTCAGTGGTATTGGTGAAATAACATAGTCGATAATGGTACCATCTATTTTACTTTGAAAAATGCTTGAAGAGGAATTTGCAAAAGCATTTTGTGTAATAGACATTATAATCAATCCATATGCCATAAATTCGGTAAAAGGGATACCATCTATGTCTGCAACATGATTACCAATTGAAAGGGCAAAAATGAACAAAAAAGTAATCGCAGAAACCACAGGTGCCAACAAGGTCTGATGATACACTTTTAAGAAGCGTAGCACTTCTTTCTTGCATAAGGTCCAGGTGGAAATAATAGTTATTGTGTCCATATGTAACCTACGCTATATTTAAATTCATTGGAATAATAAATTATCCGCCAATTAAGTCAAATATTGATTACGCTTAAAGTTGACTTATTGTAACAATGGTAATATTATTTTTATTTTTTAATCTGAAACTGAGTAAGAATGTCAAAAGTTTATAATTCTGGTGAATTTCATCCTATTAGTATTGAAGAAGAGATGAAGAAATCATATCTCGATTACGCGATGAGCGTAATAGTGAGTAGAGCCATACCAGATGTGCGCGATGGCTTAAAGCCAGTTCATCGTAGAATTTTATACGCTATGCACGAATCTGGGTGTGATTATAATAAGTCTTATAGAAAATCAGCGAGAATTGTTGGCGAAGTGATGGGTAAATATCATCCCCATGGTGATGCTGCTATTTATGACTCATTAGTACGTATGGCGCAGGATTTTTCTATGAGATTGCCACTTATTGATGGCCAAGGTAACTTTGGTTCAATGGACGGTGATAGCGCTGCAGCAATGCGTTATACTGAATCAAGATTAGAAAAAATTGCACATACATTACTTGATGATATCGAGCGTGATACAGTTGATTTTCGTGATAACTATGATGGAAGTGAACAAGAACCAAAAGTTTTACCAGCGAGGTTTCCTAATTTACTAGTAAATGGTGCTGGTGGTATTGCTGTCGGTATGGCTACTAATATTCCTCCACATAATTTGGGAGAGATTATAGATGCTTGCTGTATGTATATAAAAAATCATGAGATTACATGTGAAGATTTATTAGAAGTAGTAAAAGGTCCTGATTTCCCAACTGCTGGTATTATTCTTGGTACTTCAGGTATCAGGTCTGGAATTACTACGGGTCGTGGTTCCATTATTATGCGTGGTCGTACTAATATTGAAGATATTAGAGATAAAAAACAAGCCATTATCATTACAGAAATTCCGTATATGGTTAATAAAGCCAGGATGGTAGAAAGAATCGCGGAAATGGTGCGAGACAAAAAAATAGAAGGCATTTCTGATATTCGCGATGAATCAGACAAATCTGGAGTTAGGGTTGTTATCGAAATTCGTAAAGATGCTGTGGCAGAAGTAGTGCTTAATCAATTATATACTTATACGCCTCTGCAAACGTCGTTTGGTGTGAATATGCTGGCATTACGAGATGATAAGCCGCAAGTAATGAATGTGCTTGATGTAATTCAAGCCTTTCTTACCTTTAGAGAAGAAGTAGTAACTAGAAGAACAATATTTCTTTTAAATAAATCACGTAATAAAGCACATATTTTAATTGGTTTATATATAGCAGTTTCTAATATTGATGAGGTAATTATACTCATTAAATCATCATCTGATCCAGTAGTTGCTAAAGAGAGATTAATGGCTAAATCATGGCATGCTGAAGCTGTGCGTACACTGATAGAGTTAGTTGATGATAAGAGCAATATTCTTACTGATGATGGATTATGCAAGTTTACTGAAGAGCAGGCAAAAGCGATTCTTGAGATGCGCTTACAACGCTTAACTGGTATTGAGCATAGTAAAATTTCTGACGAGCTAAAAGGGTTGGCTATGGAAATTGCTGAATATCTTGCTATTTTAGGCTCACGTGAAAAGCTACTACACATTATTGAATTAGAGTTACGAGAAATTCAAACTGAATTTGCTACCCCAAGACGCACACAAATAGAAATAAATGAATTTGAACAAGATATTGAAGACCTCATCAAAAAAGAAGATATGGTGGTGACTGTAACGCATGGTGGTTACATTAAGCGTGTACCACTGATAACCTATCGTTCACAAAAAAGAGGTGGCAAAGGTCGTTCAGCATTGAGCATGCATGAAGAAGATTTTACTACTGAGCTGTTTGTAGCTAATACTCATATGCCAATTTTATTTTTCTCAAACATTGGCAAAGTTTATAAACTAAAAGTATACAAATTGCCTTTAGCTACCGCTCAAGCTAAAGGTAGAGCTCTTGTTAATATTTTTCCACTGGGAAAAGATGAAAAAATTACTAAAATCATGTCATTACCTGAAGATGAATTAATGTGGCAAGACTTGTTTATTACTTTTGCTACTGCTAAGGGTAATATTAGACGAAATGATTTATCTGATTTTTACAATATTCAATCTAATGGTAAAATTGCAATTCGCTTAGATGAAAGTGATAAGTTAATTGGAGTTAACCTCTGCAAAGAAAATAGTCATATTTTACTTGCATCAAAAAAAGGTAAAAGTATTCGTTTCTCACTTAATGCGGTACGAGTTTTCAAAAGTCGCACTTCTGATGGAGTTCGTGGCATGAAGCTTATTCAAGGAGACGAAGTAATTTCAATGTCAGTATTGCATGGCGCTGATATTGACATGTTAGTAAGAGAGCAATATCTAAAAATTCCACTTGAACAAAGGTTAAAAATTTCCTGCATGGAGATAGAAAAAGCTGAAAAATTGCTGAGCAATATTGTGAGCGATCTTGCTACAAAAGAGATTTTTAAGTTAATTTTAGAAGAAGAGTTTATTCTAACTATTACTGAAAATGGATATGGTAAGCGCACTTCTGCTTATGAATATCGCGTTACAAATCGTGGCGGCCAGGGTATTATGAATATTATCACCTCAGCACGTAATGGTAGTGTTATTTCAAGTTTTCCAGTAACAGGAAATGATCACATTATGCTTATTTCTAAACAAGGTATATTAATTAGATGTCCAGTTCATGATATTAGAGTTACTGGACGGAATACTCAAGGAGTTACATTATTTAGAACTGGCGAGGGCGAAGTAATTGTTTCTGCAGCTTTAATTTCTGAGAAAGATGAAGATGATATCGTAGAATCAGAAGATTCAATCTACACATCCATTGTTGAAGTTAAAAATAACACTCAAACAACTAGCTCAGTAAATGAATAAAAATGCGTGAAGATATAATAGGAGTATATCCAGGAACTTTTGACCCAATTACTAATGGACATATTGATATTATTACCAAAGCAATCGCGGTAGTTGACATACTAATTGTGGCAATAGCTGAAAATTCTGAGAAAAATCCTATATTTTCATTGATACAGAGAGTAAAAATGGTAGAAAAAGACCTATCTGGCATTACAAGTAATCTATCTGCGCATAAAGAAATTAGAGTAATTTCTTTTGATGGATTGTTGGTGGATTTTGTCAGAAGTCAAAGTTCTAATTTAATTATAAGAGGTTTGCGAGCTGTGTCTGATTTTGAATATGAATTTCAATTATCAGCAATGAATTCAAAAATGGCGCAAGATGTTCAAACAATATTTTTGCCAGCAACAGAAAAAACTCAATTTATTGCTGCAAGCATAGTAAAAGAAATAGTCAGATTAAAAGGCGATGTTTCAGGTTTTGTATCACCTTTTGTGGCAATGAAATTAAATGAGTATTTTAAGCATTGATGTTTCTGTTCAGATGTAAAGCTTGATGAGTTTAGAAAACTTGGGCATTTTATTTGAACCAACATATATACTGCCTTTGGTAGGAGAAAAAACTTTTGCTGCTTTACAACGACTAGATTGTACTAGAATCATTGATTTATTGCTGCATTTTCCTTACGATGTAATTGAGCGTGTATTTTATCCGGATTTAAACAAAGTTAAGCCAAAAACACTAGTAGTGATTGAGTTAACGATTCAAGACATAGAACACACATTTACTAGAAGTAGAAAAAAAATTGTTAAAATTCATGGTTTTGATAGCCATAATCACGTTACTTTAGTGTATTTCAATTTTGCTCCTCATTATATCATTAACAAACTTGTAATTGGGAATAAATATATAGTTTTAGGTAAGCTAGAAATAATAGGGGTTGCAGAGTATCAAATAGCTCATCCTGAAATACATTGTTCTGACAGCTATTTAAAAAAACTAGAACCTAAATATTCTCTTAGTTATGCGATTACCTCTAGACAAGTTGCTAGTTTAGTGAAGTATTGCATAGAAATGTTGCCTCAGATGGCTGAATGGTTGCCAGAAGAAATGCTGCGAAAGTATCATTGGAGTGGCTGGTTAGAATCAATAATAGCACTGCATAATCCAACATCTAATCAAGACTTGCATCCTAACTCAATATTACGCCAACGCTTGGTGTTTGATGAACTTCTTGCTAGCCAACTAGCTTTGAAGTTGATTAGACGCAATAAAAATCTCTTGAGTAAAGGACGTGCAATTACAATCAATCATCATTTACGCAATAATATGTTAAGAAATCTTGGCTTTATTTTAACTGATGGGCAAAAGAAAGTGTTAGGTGAAATAGAGCAAGATCAAGCATGTTATATCAGGATGACGCGTTTATTACAAGGAGATGTCGGTAGTGGCAAAACTTTGGTTGCATTATGTTCTATGCTTAATGTGGTAGCAGCTGGAAAACAGACCGCTCTTATGGTACCAACTGATATTTTAGCTAATCAGCATTTTCAATGGATAGTTAGGGCTTTAAATGACTCTAGCGGGGCAGTAGCTCTATTAACTGGTAATAGTAAAAAATCTCAACGTGCTCATATACTTACACAGTTGCAAGCAGGTAAAATCCAAATTTTAGTGGGTACCCATGCTCTTTTTCAAAAGGGAGTTGAGTTTAAAAATTTGCAATTAATTGTTATTGATGAGCAGCATCGTTTTGGGGTGGAGCAGCGCCTATCTCTTATGGATAAAGACAAAAATTGCGATGTGTTGGTTATGAGTGCCACTCCAATTCCAAGGACATTAGCATTAACTGTGTATGGAGATATGGATATTTCAGTTCTGAGTGATAAACCAAAAGGTAGGATACCAATTCAAACCGCTACTATCTCCATTAATCGTGCGGAAGAGGTGATTGCTGCAATGAAGCGCAAACTTGATGCTGATGAGAGAGTGTTTTGGGTATGTCAGATGATAGAAACGATGCAGATAGAAGAGCAGAAAACAGTTAGCAGTGATTTAATAGCAGTAATTGATCGTTATAATTATTTAAGTCATGTTTTTGGTGCGGAATATGTTGGGTTAATTCATGGGAAATTATCAGCTACTGACAAAGATTTGGCAATGGCTGATTTTGCAAACGGTAAGACTAAAATTCTCGTAGCAACTACAGTCATAGAGGTGGGAATCGATGTTCCTGAAGCAACTCTATTGGTAGTTGAAAACGCAGAACGCTTTGGTTTAGCGCAGCTTCATCAGTTGCGCGGCAGAGTTGGACGAGGTCCAAAGAAATCTGATTGTATTTTATTATACGGCAAAATGATTAGTCAAGATGGTAAGGCTAGGCTACAAATTTTGCGTAATTCCAATGATGGTTTTTATATAGCAGAGGAGGACTTGCGGTTACGAGGAGGTGGTGATGTTTTGGGGTGTAAACAAAGTGGGGTGCCGCAATTTCGTATAGCTGATTTTGAATTTCATCAAGAGATATTGCAGGAAGCAAGTCAGTTAGCTGAACGTATTTTGAGTTTAGACGGTCAGCTGCAAGAAGAAGGTAATAAAAAATTACATATTTTATTACATCTTTTTGATTATAAGAAACATTTAGATTTTATCTATGCAGGTTAGCGATGATGTTTAATATCTGGTTTTTTGGCGAAAACATTTTAATACTGACAAAGAACCGACCTTCCGCACAACAATTATGCAAAGTTGGAATAAATCCACGTACATACTTTAGGTAAATTTTAGTGTTAATCGTGTAATATTTCTCTTACCGGCAAAGTACTCGATCATCTTGGTTTGGTATCCATAACAATGGAGAGGATTGGATTAATAGAAAAAATGATAAACGTCTACCTCTTAAGAATCCTAAGACAACTATTGGTCAAAGAGTTGGAGCAATGATATTTAATGGGCTTGGTTTATTGATGATTGCCTTTATATGTTTTCGGATTTTTTTGAGCAACAAGCCTGTTGATAGGCTATTTAGAGGTGATGTAAAAGCAGAGTACTTCAACCGATGATGGGCTCCTGGTCGTTGCCTGGATAATATTGCTGCGTACGGTGTCACGAAGCTTTTTTCGGAAGTAGCCTTTGAGATTGGTATCTAGCAAAAGCTCTTAGGAAGAACCAGCAACATATTGATACGATTTTATGGTGAGATTATGAAGAGGAAGAGACTAGAGAAGTCAGGGATGTGGAGAAAAGGCGGTAACCGATCCTGTTGACGCTTTGTACGGAGCTGTTCCCTGGCATGGTTATTCCAAGGATCACCAACCTGATTTAAAGCAAATGGCTCTAAACTTGGCCACCACAGGCAGTGCTGGTTTTCCTATTTGGATGGAAGTGCACAGTGGCAATGCTTCTAAAAAGATTTTCCATGAAGCAGCAGAATGGATGCGAACCTTCTGCAAAGGCTTGAAAGATGCTCCTGCTTTTATGACAGTGGGCGATAGCGCCATTTACGAGGCTTGTGTTCAACAAGCCGGTGACATGCTTTGGCTGATAAGAATTTTGGAACAACATAAAAGCGGTCAAAGAGTTAATAAAGAAAGCATCCAGATATGCCTATAACTGGTCTGAGTTAGCGGATGGTTATAAGATTTGTGTAACGGAAAATAAGTACTGTGGAGTTCATCAACGTTGGCTTTGATTTTCTCTGAACAAGCTCAGTCAAGGGAACTCAAGACATTATCCAAGCGCATTCAAGAGACAGGAAAAGCTTTGGAAAAAACTTTGTGGCACTTAGGAAATCAGATTTTTTAATGTGAGAAAAATGCACAAAAGTCGTTGAGGGAGTTTAGCAAAAAACTTAACTTACATAAGGTTACGGCAACAATTGAACCGGTCTTCCAGCATAAAGACGAGAGTGGTCGCCCTGCAAAGGATGCGCATCTTAATATTGTAGGTTATAAAATTAAGGGCACGCTAACTCAAGATGAACAAAAAATTGCTTTGATAAAAAACACCAAATAACGCTTTGTGCTAGCTACAAACCAATTGGATAGAGATGCTTTGCCTGATGCTGCTATGCTTTCTGAATACAAAGGACAATCCAAAACAGAAAGCATCTTTAAGTTTATTAAAGATGATGCCTTTGAGGTCTCCTCTATACTCTTGAAGAAACCAGAACGTATTGCAGCACTGATGACGGTAATGACACTGTGTTAATGGTATATGCGCTTTCTCTCTCAGTATGAGTTTAGGCAATCTCTCTTGCAAAGCTGCTAACGAGATACAATCCCCCAATCAGCTAAAGAAAGAGAGCGCTCGCCCAAGTATGAAATTGGGTGTATCGATTATTTTATGGGGTTCAGGTTATTACGCTTTGCTTGCACGGAGTAACACAAGAAATTGTCATCAACCTCAAGGCCGTGCAGAAAAAGATTATCCAGTATTTTGGCACACGAGCCATGCAAATTTATGGTATTACGTAAAATGAGTGATATACATGACAAACACAGCACAAAAAGAGAATCAAGCTTTGAGATCAAGGATAAGATTTGTTTAAAAGGATGGATAAAAGGCAATAATTATCAACTAGTCCAGAAAACTTAAGGATGCTTGATGCGGCTATACTAAGCCGGACAGTTTACATGAAGTAAATTTGAAAGAAAGGAAACATAATAAAATGTCCGATAAGAAACAAAAAATATATTCACCAGAATTTAGAGAATCATCAGTAAAGTTAGCTATTGAGTCTAAAGGTC
>CAMDPW010000029.1 GCA_945905715.1 Rickettsia typhi | reverse complement strand
ATTTTCAACAATGGTAATGCCAGCATCTGATAGCGCATTCAAGGCGCCGTCTATAATATCTGGAGCGAATACTTCTACTGGCAAAACTTTGTTTACATCATCGAATGTTAAAAAACCTTTGATCTTACCAGAAGATATAAGTTTTTTAACTAATACTGCAACACTATTTTTATTAGCCTCGCTTTCATTACTACTTTCTCTCTTCTTTGATGATTTTCTTATAGTGTCCTTTGATTTAAAATGCATAATAATTTTACTCTGCTTTAGTTTTAATTTTATGTACTAGTTGCATAATTTCATCTTGTAGGGTTAGTGCTAACTTCATTGAGTGATCGTCTAAGCTTCGCATTGTCTTCTTGTATTCAACTTTAAGTAATTCTAAGTTGTAATTATTAAACGCTTCTTCCCATAAACACAATATTTCATTATCATTTTTTATACTAATTTTATCAACAAAATAAGAATTGTGTCCACAAAGAAAATTTAGCTGCGTTGGAGAGATTTTTTTACTTATTACTCTTCTAAATTCTTGATGAAATTTTCTGATATCATCTAAAGTATGGACTGCAGTAAAGCTCTCCTCGATAACTCCATATATCTCTTGAGCGAAATTTAGCTTAGATTCAGTCATAATAAAATTATCAAATATCTTACCATTCTTTAACAATATAGGATATTCGATAATTAAAGCAATAAGACTTAATTCGCATCTTTGTAAAGCTGAGAGGTTTCTAACATTTATTAGATCACTATCAACTTCTTGCGCACTAAACGATAACTTATTCTTTCTACCATAAGAGTTAAAACTGTGCCATAATTTATCATTAAAAAATTTTTTGTAAAATTGTTTTATGCCTTGATGCTGAATTTGCTCAGCTAAGTCTAGTAAATTTTTTTGTAACAAAGCCTTCTGTTCAGGTGTATTTACATCTATTTTATTTGATTCATTGTGCCATAAAATTTCTGAAAGAAGAATCGGTTTGAGAAGTAAATCTTCCAAGTACCCTTTTCCTAAATTCTTAACCACATCATCTGGATCATTATCTGCTGGTAAGCGTACAAATTGCAAAGAATAACCAGGTTTGAGTAATGATAAAGCTAGTTTGGAACATCGTTCCATTGCAAGTGCTCCAGCTTTATCTCCATCCATACAAATTATTGGATTTGGTGTGTATCTCCAAATTTTCTGTAAATGCCCTTCGGTGACAGAAGTGCCCAAAGTAGCAACAACATTAGTAATACCGACAATATCTAGCGCTATAACATCCATATAACCCTCAACTATAACGACTGATTTTGCTTTCTTGCCTGGGGTCAAGACCAGGTTTTCAGCATAAAAATTATTGCCTTTTTTAAATAAAATAGTCTCAGGTGAATTTAAATATTTGGGACCATATGTACCCCCTTCAACTAATCTCCCGCCAAAACCTATGATATGGCTTTTATAGTCGTAAATAGGAAAAATAATGCGATTACGAAAACGATCAAAGATCTGATCTTTGGACTCAGTAATCAAACCAACCTCAAGCATTTGTTTGCTAGTAACATCTTGACTCAGTAAGTATTGATACAAACTATTCTGAGTATCTGTTGCAAAACCTAAATGAAACTTCTCAATCTCTTTTTCAGTCACTCCTCTGTTAGTCAGATATTTGAGTGCTTGTAAACCTTGATTAGAGTACAGTCTCTTGTTAAACCATTTAGCTGATGCAGTCATAATATTATGTAAGTCTAATATTTGTTTTGTGGCGCCAATTTCATATGCATTTTGTTTTTCAGGTAAACTAACCCCGTAAGTGTTTGCTAAGATTTTTACTGCCTCTACAAAATCTAGACCTTGTGTTTCTATAATAAATTTCACGATATCTCCATGAGCGCCACAACCAAAGCAGTGATAGAATTTTTTATTATTGCTCACTGTAAATGATGGTGTTTGCTCATTATGAAATGGACATAAGCCGTAATATTCCTTCCCTTTCTGTTGTAACTTCACTTTTTGGCCAACAACATCTGATATTCTGATTTGCTCTCGAAGATCGTCGATAAATTCAGAGGAAAAATACATATTTTTGCTAACTTATATTGAAAATTAGATCCATATATTATTAATAGTGGTATCGTTGATAGCAATTATTCATTGAATATTTCATTTAATTTTGTTAGTTTAAAGATTAGCATGTTTAAGCATTTTGTGTAATAAAATTCTGTTTATTAAGATAAAAAACTAATCCAATGCCTGGCTTTAAGAGTTTTTTACTTTGCCAAGATTACAATCACAGGAATTAAAAATATTAGAATAATTCAAAAAAAGACAAATCATTGGCGGTAACGACAAAGTTGCTATTTTTAAGAATTTTGTGATGTTAATAACTTAAGTGATGTCTAATATTTGAAATTACTTTGTAATTAGGTAGCTTTACTACGTATTCTCTTTAAATGCACTTAAGTTTCATTAAACGATTTGGTATAGTTCCTTGGCACTTTTGCACTTTGGTTTAGTTGCTGATCAACTGCTATTCGATCATCAAAAACAAAACAATCACCGTACCAACTGAGATTCTTATCACCAAATTTCTCTAGATAATTAAGAATACCGCCGTCAAGATGATAAATTTCATCGATTCCTTTTGTCTTAATATAAGAAGTAGATTTTTCACACCTTATCCCACCAGTGCAACACATAGCTATTTTTTTGCCAACAAATTTTTCTTGATTACACTCGAACCATTGAGGAAAATCACGAAAATGATTAGTGAATGGATTAATTGCTCCCTTAAATGAGCCTAGACGAATTTCATATTTATTACGATTATCAATCAAAACCACATCTTCTCTAGCAATAAAATTATCCCATTGCTCTGGCTGAACATAATGGCCAGGATCATTACCGTTAATACAAGGCACGCCCATGGTTACGATTTCTTTTTTTAATCGCACTTTCATCTTTTCAAACGGCTGACGATCCAAAAAGCTCTCTTTGCTGTTGGTAAGTGTGATACCATAATTCTGTACAAAATGACGATAAAGAAAATTAATATCAGTTCTTTCTCCAGAAATGGTAGCATTTACGCCTTCTCTAGCTAGTAAAATGGTACCCTTAAGCTTATGCTGATTACAAAAAATAAGCAATGACTCCTTGATTACAGTATAATTTGGCAAGTCAACAAACTTATAAAAAGTGGAAATGACTATTTGCTCGGCAGACATAGATTTAAAAAATTAAATAATTATTTTCTCAACCATTATATCTAAAAAACAATAAAAATAAAAGTACTGATCGACGATAATACATCAGCATAACAATTTCTATAGAGAAAATTTTATCTTTTTCTTAATCAAATAAACAGACATCTTAAAAAACAACGCAAACTTTGTGATAAAAACATCTCGATAAGTCATTAACACAGCTACAGAAAAATTGCCATAAGCACAGAAAATTAAAATCATGAATATTATACCAGTGAATCTCCTATAAGTACTTAAGTAATTAAGAAAATAGGTTTTTGATACCACTACGCATGAGGCTTTTTTGATCCATATTACTAAAGCGCTTAAACATTTTACTCATATCTAAAAACTGATTAAGTAAACGGTTAATGTCTGATACCTTAACTCCTGAGCCATTAGCAATTCTTATTTTTCGTGCAGCATTTAATATTTTAGGATTGCTTCTCTCTTCTTTGGTCATTGATGAGATTATTGCTAGCTGTCTTGCTATCACTTTATCGTCAATCTTTGCGCTAGCAATTTTTTCTTTGATTGCACCAAGGCCAGGAATCATTCCTATAATACTGCTTATTCCGCCAATTTTATTCATATTGCGCAGCTGATCAGCGAGGTGATTCAAATCAAATTGCCCCTTTTTAATGTCTAACATCATCTTCTCTGATGTTTGTTGATCCATTACTTCTGAGGCTTTTTCTACTAACGAAACAATGTCACCCATACCCAAAATACGCGACGCTACACGTTCTGGATAAAACTCCTCAAGTTGATCCAGCTTTTCACCTGCACCTAAAAATTTTATTGGACAATTAGTAATATAACTCATACTTAAAGCAGCACCGCCACGGGTATCGCCATCAACTCTGGTTAAAATGATACCTGTAACTCCAATTTGCTCATTAAAAGTTTTAGCAATATTGACCGCATCTTGACCAGTTAAACTATCAGCTACAAGCAAAGTTTCAATTGGATTAGTCAGATCTTTAACCTTCCTCAGTTCTACCATCAGCTCTTCATCGGTATGCAAACGACCAGCAGTATCTAAAATCAATAGATCATATGCATGTAGCGTAGCTTCTTGCAAAGCGCGCTTTGCGATAACAAGTGGTTTTTCGTTTTCAATTATAACAAGCGAACTTACCTCAGCTTGCTTAGCTAATATAGCTAATTGCTCTCTAGCTGCTGGACGATAAACGTCAAGGGAAGCTAACAATATTCTCTTACTTTGCTTATATTTTTGGGCAATTTTAGCACAAGTTGTAGTTTTGCCTGAGCCTTGTAGTCCTACCATCAGTATTGTTGTTAGCGGAGTAGAAGTAAAATTTAATTGACTATTCTCACTACTAAGTAACTCGACCAAGCAATCATACACAACTTTTACCACCATTTGTCCTGGCGATATGCTTTTTACGATCTCTCTACCAGCAGCTTGTTCTCGTACTCTTTTAGTAAATTCTTTGACAACAACAAGCGAAACATCTGCCTCTAAAAGCGCTACTCTAATTTCACGCAATGCTAGATCAATGTCTTCTTCTCTTAAAAAGCCTCGACCCTTTAGTTTATTAAATATTTTGTTTAGGCTATCACTGAAATTTTTAAACATATCATTTTACGGTTAAATTTAAAGTAAATTTTATTGATACTAAACAATACATCTTGAAAAATCTAGGTTTTTATGGCAAAAGCTTCAGTATTCAATTTTAATGAAGTAAATATTATGAAAATAGCATGCGTTTTTCCAGGTCAAGGCTCTCAAATAGTTGGAATGTGTCAGGATGTGGTGAAAAATTTTTCCACAGCAAAAGCTGTCTTACAAGAAGTAGATGATGCTTTAGGAAGAAAATTATCTGAAATTATCCTAGTAGGACCTGCTGAAAACTTGGCCATGACTGAAAATACCCAACCGGCACTTATGGCTTGTTCAATTGCTATATTGCGTGTTATCGAAGAGCAATCAGGTAAAAAATTACCTGATTTTTGTCACTATGTTGCTGGGCATTCTTTGGGAGAATTCACTGCCCTGACTGCAGCTGGTGTATTTTCATTAGCCGACTGTGCGAAATTATTACAAATAAGAGGTAGAGCTATGCAAGCATCAGTACCATTTGGAAAAGGAGCAATGTTTGCTTTACTTGGTGCTAAGTTTAGCATCGCACAAGAAATTGTACAAAAAGCTAACAAAATAGGAATATGCCAAATAGCTAATGATAATTCAGATGGTCAACAAGTTTTAAGTGGCACAGCCGAAGCAATTGACGAAGCAATGAATTTAGCTGTGCAAGCAAATTTAAAAACAATTAAATTAAATGTTAGCGCGCCTTTTCATTGTCAGTTAATGCAGTCAGCACAAGAAGTAGTAAAACAAGCTTTATCTTCCATTACTATGAACGTGCCAAGCGTTCCACTTATTGCTAATATTACTGCTAAATCGGTTACCAACATTATACTTATCAAGACCTATTTGGCTGAACAAGTTACTAGTATGGTCCGTTGGCGCGAGTCCATAATTGAGTTAAAAAATCTTGGCATAAACCATCTTGTAGAAATTGGTGCAGGAAAAGTACTTACCAGTCTTACCAAGAGAATTGATCAGGAAATCGGCACTCGTGCAATACAAACTTGTCAAGATATTGAGTCGTTTGTTGAAAAATTATAACATTCACAAATATTTTACTATAAAATTAGTTTTTGTACTTATATAATGACCAAACACGGTAACCTATAATACAAACCTTAGTTAGATATTTGAGATTTTTTTATGACTATTCATTTGCAAGCAGCTGAAAATGTTACTCTTAAGCCTGTAATTACTGTAATTGGCGTCGGTGGCGCTGGAGGTAATGCTGTTAACAACATGATTAATGCCAAACTACAGGGAGCAGATTTTATTGTTACCAATACCGATGCACAAGCTTTAGAATACTCACTAGCTCCTCGTAAAATTCAATTAGGCAAAGTAATAACTAGAGGACTTGGTGCTGGTGCGTCTCCTGAAGCTGGTTCTGCAGCTGCAAATGAATCACTAGATGAGGTTTTGGAGCATTTGAGCCAAAGCAATATTATTTTTATTACCGCTGGTATGGGTGGTGGCACAGGCACGGGCGCTGCACCCATTATTGCTAAAGCCGCTAAAGAAAATGGTATTTTAACAGTTGGCGTGGTTACTAAACCCTTCTTATTTGAAGGTGCTAATCGTATGCGCATTGCTGATAAAGGCATCGAGGAATTGGCTAAACATGTTGATACCTTAATTATAATTCCAAACCAAAATTTATTTAGAATTGCTAATGAATCCACTACTTTTGCTGATGCCTTTAAAATGGCAGATGATGTGCTGCATGCTGGTGTACGTGGAATCACTGATTTAATGATCATGCCGGGGTTAATCAATCTAGATTTTGCTGATATTAAAACTATCATGAGTCAAATGGGTAAAGCTATGATGGGTACCGGTGAGGCTGAAGGCAGCAATCGCGCAATTAAAGCAGCTGAAGCTGCAATTGCTAATCCATTACTTGCGCATTCCTCAATGAAAGGGGCAAAAGGTGTTTTAATTAATATTACTGGCGGCAAAGACATGACTTTATTTGAAGTTGATGAAGCTGCAAATCGTATAAGAGAAGAAGTTGAAAATGAAAATGCTAACATTATTTTTGGCTCTACTTTTAACGAGACATTAGAAAATAAGATCAGAGTTTCTGTAGTAGCTACTGGCATTGATTCAATTCACTATCATAACCACAGCACTACCATTATTACAGAAGGAGAAATAATCGTTGAAGACAATAAGGTATTAGAGGAACCGATTGAATTAAATAATGAATTAACCACTACAGAAGAAAATTTAGAGCGTGAGCAAAAAGAATTGTCTAATGAGTTAGCTGAATATATTAACAATCTAGCAGATGCCGAAGAAGAAGTATCTAAGCCCACTGAAAAGAAAAAATTCTTTGGACTGTCTTTCTTTAGTAAGCTTACAAATCAATCTCCGAATGAAGTGCGATTAAATCCCATAGCAAAAGAAGCGCAAAAAGAACGAACAGCAGAAACAAGTGCTAGTATAGAAGATCAGGCTGATTTTTATGATACCCCTGCTTTTATTAGAAAACAAAAATAATGGTACAATATTATAATATAAATTTTCTAGTAGCTACTTGTTTTGGCTTAGGTAAGATTCCAAAAATACCAGGCACTATTGGTGCTGTTGCAGCTTTTCCTATCATGTTTTACTGCATAAAATTAGTTGGGTTAATTAAAGAATTTTTTTACCCACAAGTAGAGACCATGTCTTTTACAATCATATCGTTGTTGATCTCGATAATAATATTGTTTACGATTGGTACTTATTGTGCTGGTCAATATGCAAAATTAATAAATCAAGAAGATCCGAAAGAAATTGTAATTGATGAGATAGTAGGTCAAATGCTTACTATAACTCTAACCACTCCTTTTGCCTTTATGTTTTTGTATAATTATCTACCATTATATTCAATATTGATAGTTAGTATTTTAACGGGTTTTTTCTTATTTAGAATGTTTGACATTATAAAACCTTGGCCCATCAACTGGCTAGATAAAAATATAAAGGGCGGTATCGGCATTATGCTTGATGATATCTTAGCTGCTATATTTGCTATTGTACTACATAATGCGAGTCTAATGATAGTAACCAGTTATTTCGTGTCATGATAAGACTTAAGTATCTTGATTTGGTTAAGCAGATTTTTTCCTATTGTGCTAAGTATAAATTAAAAATTTGTACAGCTGAATCTTGTACTGGTGGACTATTATCAGCATATTTTACTTATATACCTGGATCATCCAAATTTTTTAATAAAGGCTTGATTTGCTATACTAATGAAGCAAAAATAGACTTACTACATGTGCCTAAAGCAGTTCTAGATCATTATGGGGCAGTAAGCTTTGAAACAGTGATGTTGATGGCCCAGAATAATAGCAAGAGTCAGGATAATTATATCTCTATAGCCACCACTGGCATGCTAGGGCCAGATAGTAAGAATAGTTTAAAATCAGCTGGTCTAGTTTATATTGCAATTAATATTGGTAACAATAAACTCGATGTTAAGAAATTTTTACTTTCTGGTGACCGCCACAAAATCCAAAATTATGTTATAGAGCAAGCTCTACTCTATACTATTAACAACCTCAAATCTTTATTTGATAAGTAACGGCAAATATTTTGCTTAATATCTTGGAGTATTGCCAACTATAAAAACAACAGATCATGACTAATCTCAAAATGCACTTTAAGACAATATTGCAAGATAAAGATATCAAGTGTGGAAGAGTTAGTTAACAAAGGTTATCATTACTATGAATTTAAAAAATTGTTTAATTTTAGCGTGATAATAAATGAGGTTGGATCACCAGCAAATTACAAAAGGTACAACATAGAGAGGTTACGGTGTGCTAATACAATTAATAAAAATCATAGCAATAGAAAGTCAGAAGATACATTAGAATAACACAACTAGACAACTTTGCACTTAGTAAAACAACGCTAGATTGCAGTGCATCTTCTAAAATTATATGGATATTAAGATGGCATTTTTGACTCATTAGCAGAGTATTACTATTAATAACCTCCTAATAACGTTTAAATTACTTGTTACTCAATTTTCTATAATTCTGTACGTGTTTGTTATGCTCTGATAATTTTGTAGAAAAACTATGACGCCCTTCCGCATTGGCCACGAAATAGAGATATTGAGTGTGAGCTGGGTTTAGCGTTGCTTTAATTGATGCAATACCTGGATTAGCAATTGGTGCTGGTGGTAAGCCAGAAATTATATAGGTATTAAACTGAGAGCTAGTTTGCAAGTCTTTTTTGCTTAGTGGTCGTTCTAAAGTATATTTACCTGCAGTTATCCCATAAATAGTAGTAGGATCTGCCTGCAAGCGCATCCCTAGTTTTAAGCGATTATAAAATACTGAAGCTATTAATGGCAGTTCATCATCAAATTTTGTTTCCTTTTCTATAATCGAAGCAAAAATTAAAGTTTGCTGAGCTGATTCAAGAGGTAAATTTATTGCACGCTGTGGCCACAAACGCTCTATTGTGCTTAACATTGCAGAATGCATTTTATCTAAAATTGCTTGCTTACTATCACCTAAAATATAAAAATAAGTTTCCGGCAGAAAATCACCCTCTTTATATTGCGTTGTGACATTACCCGCCAAATTATGGTCATTTTTTACTAGCTCCAGAATTTGATAAGTAGTAAAGCCTTCTGGTATTATAACCTTCCTAATCACTCCCTCTCCTGATTTCATCATCATAATAATATTGAAAGGCGAAGCACCTGCAGAAATTTTATACTCCCCTGCCTGAATATACCCATCTATTGTTAAAATCTGCGAAAGCAACCAGTACCAGGAAGGAAGACGAATGATTTGCTCTTTAGCCAACGCCTTAGCAATGTCTACTTTAGATGAGCCCTTAGCTATTAAAATAATTTTTTCTTGCTTCGAATTACCTGGCAATATTGTATATAAGCAAAAGCTCGCACATACTCCGAGCAAGCAAAATAAAATATATCTTAATTTCATGATAAATTTATCTACTAAACTTTTTTAAAGATTAGTGTAGCGTTTGTGCCACCAAAGCCAAAAGAATTTGACATTACGGCATTGATTTTTTTCTCTTTGGCAATTTTTGGTACCAAATCAATTACACAGTCTTCTGGAGGGTTGTCTAGATTTAGAGTTGGAGGAATAATACCATCATTCATAGCAAGAATTGAAAAAATAGCCTCAACGCTACCAGCTGCGCCTAAAAGATGACCGATTGAAGATTTAGTTGACGACATAGTCAAATGTTTAGCTTCTTCGCCAAATAAGCGCTTTACTGAACCAAGCTCGATTTCATCACCTACTGGCGTTGACGTACCATGTGCATTAACATAGCCAATATCTGAGAGGTTTAATCCAGATTTAGTCATGGCCATTTTCATTGAGCGAAAAGCTCCTCTTCCTTCTGGATGAGGCGCTGTGATATGATAGCCATCACCAGTTAAACCGTAGCCAACTAACTCAGCATAGATTTTAGCTCCTCGCTTCTTAGCATGCTCATACTCTTCTAAGACCAAGACCCCAGATCCTTCGCCCATAACAAAACCATCTCTATCACGATCCCATGGTCTTGATGCTTTTTCAGGAGTATCATTAAAATTAGTTGAGAGTGCTCTTGCCGCAGCAAAACCAGCCATACCGATACGACATACTGCAGCTTCAGCGCCACCAGCAACCATTACATCTGCATCACCAGCAGAGATAATACGAGCCGCATCGCCAATTGCATGTGCACCTGTTGAGCAAGCAGTTACTACTGAATGATTTGGACCTTGGAAACTATATTTAATTGAAACATGACCAGATAATAGATTAACCAGACTAGCAGGAATAAAAAATGGACTTAAACGGCGTGGCCCATTTTGATGGACCATAATAGAGTTATCTTCGATGGTACCAAGACCGCCAATACCAGAACCAAGCATTACGCCTGTCATCTCCAGATCATGCTCAGCAGTTGGTTTCCATCCAGAGTCTTCTATTGCTTGAATAGCTGCTCCCATTCCATAGACAATAAATAGGTCCATTTTACGAAAATCTTTTGATGACACATATTTTTCAGCATCAAATTGATAGACTCCAGTACCTAATGGTATCTCACCTGCCACCTTACATGATATATCAGTGGTATCGCACCTGGTTACTGTACAAAGCCCAGACTTACCGTCTATCAGACCTTCCCATGAATACTTAACATTCCCAGCTAACGGGGTGACTAGACCTATACCGGTTACAACCACTCTTCTCATAAGTTAATGTGCTTTATTTTTTAATATTTTCAGAAATAAATTTCACTGCGTCAGCTACAGTTTTAATTTTTTCAGCAATATCGTCAGGAATCTGTACATCAAATTCTTCTTCAAAAGCCATAACCAACTCTACTTGGTCAAGACTATCTGCACCAAAATCTTCAACAAAACTCGCTTCAGAGGTAACCCTAGATTCTTCTACATCTAGATTTTTAGCTACAATTTTTTTTACTCTTTCTAGTACATCGCTCATTTTTTTTTCCTTATAATTTTAGTGTTAATAAAGCTACAATCCAACTAACACTTACGTAGTGTTCTTAGCATAAAACTAATCCGTTGACTAGTCAAAAAGAAAGTTATTACGCCATCAACATTCCACCATTAACATGTATAGTTTGCCCGGTAATATATCTAGATTCTTCCGCTGCCAAAAAAGCTACTGCATAAGCTATATCTTTAGCTGTTCCCATATAACCAAGCGGCACATTGCTTAGTATTCTAGATTTTTGTTCATTGCTAAGTTTATCAGTCATTGGCGAGTGAATGAAACCAGGAGCAACATTATTAATAGTTACGTTACGTAACGCAACTTCTAATGCCATAGATTTTGCCATACCTACCATGCCAGCTTTAGATGCGCAATAATTTGCCTGTCCTGAATTACCGCTAAAACCTACTACTGAAGTAATGTTAACAATACGCCCCCATCGTGCTTTTATCATCACTTTCATCGCGTTTCGGTTTAAAATAAAAGTTGAAGTAAGATTTACGTCTAGAACTTTATCAAAATCGTCTCGGCTCATTCTAATAGCAAGCATGTCTTTTGTTATACCAGCATTGCAAACTAATATATCAAGTCCATCCATAATTTCTGTAGCTTTATTAATTAACTCTTCTACAGCTACTTTATCATCTAAAGCGCAAACTAATGCATGAGACTTACCACCTAAGATCGCTTTAAGCTCATTGAGTTTGTCTACTTTTGTACCAGTAATGACAACCTCACTCCCTTGCTTGTGTAAAATAGTGGCGATTTCTGTTCCAATACCTCCAGTAGCACCAGTTACTAAAGATTTTTTTCCACTTAAACTAAACAGCACTATTCAATACCATCTGGTTCCGTAGTTTTTTCTAGTGCTTGCTCTAAAGCAAAATCAGTCTCTTTACTACGAATTGCCTGCTCAATTTTGTTAGCAATATCCGGATGATTTTTTAAATAATCTTTAGCATTTTCACGACCTTGACCGATTTTATTATTTTCATAAGCAAACCAAGAGCCAGATTTTTCTATCAAACCAGCTTTGACGCCAAGATCAACTAATTCGCCTGAACGAGAAATACCTTCACCATACATGATGTCAAATTCAACCATTTTAAATGGTGGTGCTACCTTATTTTTTACCACTTTAACTCTGGTTTGGTTACCTACTGCTTCTTCTTTATCTTTAATTGAGCCAATACGTCTAATATCGAGACGAACAGATGCATAGAATTTAAGTGCAGTACCGCCAGTGGTAGTTTCTGGATTCCCGAACATAACTCCGATTTTCATGCGAATTTGGTTAATAAAAATCACCATACAGTTAGTACGAGAGATTGATGCAGTTAATTTGCGTAACGCTTGACTCATGAGACGAGCTTGCAATCCCATATGAGAATCACCCATTTCACCTTCAATTTCAGCTTTTGGTACAAGCGCAGCCACACTGTCAATTACCAGTATATCTACAGCCCCAGACCGTACCAAAGTATCTGCTATTTCCAATGCTTGTTCGCCAGTATCTGGCTGAGAGATCACTAAATTATCAATGTCAACTCCTAATTTTTTAGCATAACTAGGATCTAAAGCGTGCTCGGCATCAATAAACGCGCAATTGCCACCTTTTTTCTGAGATTCCGCTATTACATGTAGAGTTAAGGTAGTTTTACCAGAGCTTTCTGGTCCAAAAATTTCTATAACTCGTCCACGTGGCAACCCACCCACACCTAATGCTATATCTAGCCCAATTGATCCGGTAGACACCACATCAACATTCACTGCTGGTCTTTGTCCAAGTCTCATTATTGAACCCTTGCCAAAAGCCTTTTCAATTTGTCCTATAGCAGTATCAAGAGCTTTTTGTTTATCCATACATTCTCCCAATATTCAAAACTCTTTCCATTTATATTGCATTATACAAAATTGTAAATAACATTATTTCTTTAATGCTGTTTAATCTTACTAAGAAGTTACATATTACTAACGATCATTAATAAATGATTGAATGTTTTATAGAATCATTATACTATTGTAATAGTTTTCATAACGCTTCTAAGTCAATATAAAAATATTCTTGATATACCAGTAGATTGTGTATCTACCCGCATAAAACCATGATCGTACTACAATATAAGCTCTGGACTAAAAAAGCCATAGAACAGCATTGATATAAGATCAAGAAAAACTTATGTTTAGCCAGTAGACTCGTGCAATATGAATGTAAAACCCATACAAAACCCTCAATTACTCAGTCAAATCTTGACTTTAGAAAATTACATCTTCTAAATATTAGGAAAATTGCGTTATGTCGTAGCGAGATGTAAAGCAGTAACAAGAAACCATCATTATTTATTCAATAGCAGAACAGTAATTGTTGAAATAAATACCATAAATAACTACTCTACACCTCGCAAATCTTTACAAAGACCGCATGTTCTTAAGTGTCATAACTATTAAATAGAAAAAAGATTAATACAATTTTTTTATCTAGTACAATCATTTTAAGATTAATAAATCCGTACTAGCAATTTTTATATTTCTTTAAATATCTAATATTACTATTACATAACACGGTTCTTACAGAGTTTAAGGAGACCGTATAACTTAATTATTACAAAAACTCCTCTAAATTCGACTTTAAAGGCTAGAAAAGCTAATAATTTTTACTAATAAATTTATAAAAGATATTTAATTATATTGTAAATTCAACTATCCATATACCATTCCGAGTCAAGTAATTAAACAACTGGTAGATTGTCGAGCTTTAATTTAAAAAATAATTCGGTAGCTCGTTTTAAATTGCAAAACTGAAAATTACTGCACACGCCATTACTCTAAAATAAGTAATAATACTCGCCAAGATCAACAACAAGTTAAAAAGTCTTATCTTAGCAATGAATTAGTACCAGACTGTATCCGTATAAACTAATAAACAGTATTGCACCAGTCAACAAAACTCTATAATGTTAAGACAACAAACCGATGAAAGATTAGATAATGAATAAACTTGAGAAACCTTTGGCCAATAAAAAAATCTTAATTCATATCTTTTTGCTCTACCTAATATTTAGTGTGTGTAATCCATTTGTGGCAAAAGCAAGATGGGCAACTTACGAAGATGCAGCAACAAAAACAATTTTTTATAACGAAGATATCACTGTGCAAATCGATGGCAAAACTGAACACATTGTTGAGCGTATGGTCAAGATTCTCAATGAAAATGGTAGAGAGTGGCTGGGTACGCAAAGCCTGTATTACAATGGCGACACTGAAAAGATTGATGTACTATCTGCAAAAATTATTTATCAAGACAAAGAATATCATGTACTTAAAGAAGCCATAGAAAATAAACCTATAGCAAGCAACTATAAGGGCTTCGATCAACTATACCAAGTATTAATCTCTTACCCTCAAGCCATGGTTGGAGCTGAAGTTTATATAAAATATAAGGTGGTCGTAAATAAACAACCGTTATCAAATTTTTATTCTAACTACTTCATTTTTGGCTCTTCTTCTTATCAAGATCAGTCTAAAATTACGCTTAAATCTAAACTAGCGTTAAATGTCACAATCAATGATCCCAGAGAATCTCTTGAAGTAAAGCAAGAACAGGGCGGAATCTATAAAACTAAACTAACAATTACCCAGAAACAACCAATTTATGAAGCTCTGGAAAATGAGTCCACAAGTAGCATTATACCTGAAAACCAAACAACTTGGGTAGCTGTCACCACTTATAGTACCCCTAATGAATTTGCGAAAGGCTTTGCACCGAATTTTGAGAAAGTTATTAAACAACCATTACCACCATTGTTTGATGCAATTAGAAAATCTGCTGAAAACATCCATGATGAGATTGATCAGATTAATAAAGTTACTTCGTCTCTAGCTGAAAAAATACGCTATATGGGTGACTGGCGCACAATATCTGGAAGAATAGCGCCAAGAGACTTGGCTAAGATTGCGGAAAGTCAAGTGGGTGACTGCAAAGATTTTTCTAGTAGCGCTGCCGCAATATTAAATAATTTAGGATATAAAGCTCAAGCTGCCTTCGTGCATCGTGGAAATAATTATATACCGCCACAATCTATAATGATTGCGTTACTAGATTTTAATCATGCGATGATGAAAGTAACCAGTCCGAAGGGAAAGATATACTGGATAGATCCAACTAATACTGTTAGCATGGCTAGAGGCATATTCCCCGATATCGCTAATCGGCCTGTAGCAGTGCTTGATTCAATCTCGCCTTCTTATGATAACATTCCAAATATTGACTACTTACATGCTAAACTTATTACTACGGAAACCGTAGATATAAAAGATGATTCGACAATTTACATCCAAACCCAGAATTTCTTACAAGGAGAGCAAGCTTTGTATTTAGCGGGCCAAGGCTTATTCTCTTCGTTGCAAATGATAGAAGAGTCAATTCTCAGATCAGCAAGCGGTGAAATAAAACCTATTAAATCTGAAATAAAGTTACCAGACTTATCCTCAAGAATCGTGCAAGATCTCACTATCAATTATGCGTTTGAGCAGAAAAACAAAAATATAGTAACCAATCTTGGTATTGGTATTCCTTTCGGTTCAAGTTGGTGCGATGTTTTTCTTGATACATCTGATGAGCAAATTGGTGATATATTCATTGGGATGCCCACCGCGATTATCAAAACAAGTATTATAAAAAATGTTGACGCAAAGAATATTGAAAAATTAAATTTTGCTATTGAAACGCCTTGGCTTAATGCTAAACGTACATGCTTAATAAAAAATGGTAATGCCGAAATACACGAGCAAATTGAAATATTAAAAAGCTTCATTACTGCTGAAGAAATTAAAGGACAAGCGTATAAAAGTTTAAAACATCAATTGCGGCAGAGTGTTCGCAACATAGCTATGATTGTTACCAAAAAAAATGATTACTAAATATGAGGATAGTTTGAAGAAGAATAACTTTGTTAGAATGTCTCTGTTTTTTTATCAAACTGCACTGCTAATGAACCAATAAGAATTATTATGACACCTACCGCCTGTATCAAAGTAATTTTTTCACCCAAGAATATCGTCCCTATAATCACGATACATACTGGCTCTAAAACCGATAGTATAGATGCTTTCCTTACTTGAATATACTGTAATGCTTTTAATAAAAACAATATAGGAAAAGCCGTACAAACAGCGCCAATCCCTATCACATCAAACCAAACAACTAGAGTGCTAGGTACAGAAAAGCTTTGATTTAAAATAGAAGCAACAAGAAAAATTATACAACAGCCAAATGATACTAACAAAGATAAAATCAAAGGATGTAAATGTTTGGCTTGTCGCTTACTTATGACAATATACATCACATAGCAAATAGCTGACATGAAAGAAAAAAATATCCCGTAAAAGTCAAATGTTTCGTATTGATTTTTAGTTAATAAGACCAAGCCCACTATTATAAAAAACAATGAGATGTAATAAACTTTAGTAATTGCTTGTTTTTGAAAAAACCAAGTAAATGCAACAATTACTATGGGATAAGTAAAAAATATTACCATAGCTAGGCCAGTACCAATATGCCAACTAGCTAAAAAATAAAATACCGAAGTACCACTAAAAAAAAACGAAGTGCTTACGCAAATTTTAAATAATTGATAAGTATTCGATTGAATCTCTTTCACAGCAAATAAAGCAATTACCATGATAATGATTGTCGCAACAAAAAAGCGCCAAAATAACATACTAAAGATAGAGAAATTAGCATTGAGAATACTCACAGCAAAATAACCAAGTAGGCCATAAAACAAACCAGAGGCAATGGCATACAACTCACCTTTGCGCTCCACAGAAAGAATTTTCATCTGTTAAGCCATAAATTAAGATTACAGCTTAAGTATAAGCTATATATTCATTAAATTCAATGATACTTTTTGTATTAAGTTTCAAAAGACTTCAACTAGACTGCAAAACTAGAGATATTTTATGGACACAATACAAAACCATATCTCAAGCATGTTTTTATCTTTGTACTTGAGGTAGTAGTATAATAATGCTCAAACGAACTCAGAATACCATTTCATATTTTATTAAATCCCTTAAACACTTTAAAGGGATTTTGCTCATCTCCAGAAATCATCATGTTAAATACAGAGAAGCCAGTGCAGCTAAGTTTTTTTGCGTAAAGCTATCAGAAATAATGGCTATCCTCAAAAAGTAACAATTGATAAAAGTGGCAACAATATCTCCGTACTTAACGGTCTCAATAAAAACCTCACTGAAGATAAGAACATTTCAGTTCGTCAAATCAAACAGCTCAATAATAT
>CAMDPW010000028.1 GCA_945905715.1 Rickettsia typhi | reverse complement strand
AAATTTTTTAAGATACGACACCATCTCATCTATTTGCTGCGAGAAAACAAAAGGACCGTAATACACGCCTTTTACACTTTTTTTTCCTCTATATTTTGTAATTTGTGGATATTCATGATCTTCTCTAATTAATAAATATGGAAATGACTTATCATCTTTAAGAAGTATATTATAGCGAGGTTTATGTTTTTTGATTAGATTTGCCTCAAGCAATAAAGCCTCTAGTTCATTGTTGGTGTTTATGACTTCAATAGTACAAGTCTGCATGATCATTTGTTGAATGCGATATGTATGGTTTTTTAATTGAGTATAGTGTGCAATACGATTACGAAGATTTTTGGCCTTTCCTATGTAAATGATCTCATGATTTGCATTTATCATTTGATATACTCCAGTAGATCGAGCTATATCTTGCAAATATGCTTTTATTATTTCACCGCTCATATAAATGCCTTTCAATAATATCCACAATGGTTGTGGATAACTATGTGTATACTATTTGTATTAGGAGCCTAAACGTTATGCTACCATGTATTTTAAATTTCTTTGCTTAAAAGTTATACAACAATCTTAACTATTTGAAAAACAAGGGTTTTTTTATAAAAGAATAGGTTAGATTGTTTTTCAGATCAAAATTAATAAAGGTGTAAAATTACTACAATTATGATATTTATGATTGTGCATAAACTTTATTATCTTTATCTTACAATGCATAAAAACAAATAAACTTATAGTAAATGACTTATTCTTTCAATCAAATCAGCTATATCTCGGACAATAGCAAAAAATCTCAGATAATTCATCAATTTTTAATGGAAAAATTGAATGGAAAAGAAATATCAGCTCTGATCGTGTCAGATTTAATTATTGTGATTGGTGGCGATGGCTTTATGCTTCATGCTATTCATGATTATATGAACTTGAATATACCATTTTATGGCATTAATGCTGGTCACATAGGGTTTTTAATGAATGACACACTTGATATAAAAAAATTTAACAAAGATAAATTCTTATATAGTTTATATAGAAGTAAGGCCGTAAAAATTTCTCCTCTTCAGATGATCGCACAAACCGCAGATAAAAGAGAGATTTTAGCCCTGGCAATAAATGAAGTGTCTTTACTTAGAGAAAGTCATCAATCAGCAAAATTTACAATAAAAATTAACAACAAAACACAAATGAAAGAACTTGTAAGCGATGGCGTAATGGTAGCCACTCCAGCAGGAAGTACTGCTTACAATCTATCTGCTGGTGGCACAATATTACCCATCAGCTCTAATTTGCTTGCCCTAACACCGATTAGCCCATTTAGACCGCACAGATGGCATGGCGCATTATTACCACGCAATAGTAAAATTACTATAAATGTAATAGATCATATAAAAAGACCGGTGAGCGCTGTTGCTGATTTTTATGAAGTTAGAGATATCACCTCTGTTGTAATTAAAGAAAAACCAGACAAAACAATTACATTGCTTTTTAACTCAGGTCATAGCTTTGAGGACAGAGTGAGTGGAGAACAATTTGTAAATAAACGTTAGCTAAGATTGACTAAGATTTGTAGATTGCAAAATATTATATTGTTTATCTATAAATTTTTTGTTATAATGCCTTTCTTTAGTTAATCAAATAAGATCAAAACTATGTAACTTTATATGAGTTCCAAAGTGAAAAAACATCTGACTAAAATATGTTATGTTTTAATATTGTTTGTTCTAGTGAGCTGCGGCCAGTTCAATTCTAAATATCAAGGACATTATAAAGTTGGTCAGTTATACGTGATCAACAAAAAAATATATCAACCAAAAGAAGTAACGCACTACAACAAAAAAGGCCTTGCTTCTTGGTATGGCAAAAAATTTCATGGCAAAAAAACTGCTAATGGCGAAACATTTAATCGTCGCGCCTTAACTGCTGCACATACTACCTTGCCGCTTCCAAGCGTTGTAAGAATTACTAATTTAACAAATCAGAAATCAGTGACGGTGATAGTAAATGACCGCGGACCATTTGCAAGAAAGCAGCGCAGAATTATTGATGTGTCTGAAAAAGCTGCTGAACTTTTAGACATGAAACTACAAGGCGTTGCAAAAGTTAGAGTGGAGCTTTTGCCATATGCAACCGCTACCTTACATAAAAAACTAGCTATTAATAAGAGTAAATATATAACTTACTAAAATTGGGTAAATAATAATGCTAAAACACCTACTAAGAGTTGCTGTAGTTGCTATGACTTTATTCGTTAATATTAAGTCTTACGCAATTGAAACTACTGCAAAACAAGCTTACATGATAGATGCTACAACTGGACAAGTATTGTTTGCAAAAAATGAAGAGGAAAAAATGTCACCTTCTTCTATGAGTAAATTAATGACTTGTTACATGGTGTTTGAAGCTTTAAAAAACGGAACATTTAAACTAGATGATAAAATGACCGTCAGCAAAAAAGCTTGGCAAATGCAAGGATCGAAAATGTTTGTTCCGGTTGAACAGCAAGTAAGTATTGAAGACTTAATTCGAGGCGTGGTAGTGCAATCTGGAAATGACGCATCTGTTGTGCTTGCTGAAGGTATGGCAGGTACAGAAGAAGAATTTGCTAATAGATTAAACAACAAAGCAAAAGATCTTGGTCTAAACAATAGTAATTTTAAAAATGCAACTGGTTGGCCAGAAGCTGAACATTACATGTCAGCTAAAGACTTAGTTACATTAGCACAGCGTGTAATTACAGATTTCCCTGAATATTATAAATATTTTTCTGAAATTGAATTTGTCTACAATAACATCTCGCAACCAAACCGAAATATTCTCTTAACCAGAGGTTTAGGCGTAGATGGTCTAAAATCTGGTCACACAGATATTGCTGGTTATGGTATAGTAGTTTCGGCTCTACGTAATGACCGACGTTTAATTTTAGTAATGAATGGCCTTACTAGCGAAGAAGAAAGAGCGTCTGAAGCGCAAAGTTTGCTCAATTATGGTTTTATGAATTTTACTAATATAGATATTGCTAAAACAAGTGCTGCATTACTTAGTACAAATGTCTGGCTTGGCAAATTAGACAAGGTTAATTTAACTGCAAAACAAGATATTATTATCACGGTAGCGGCTGATCAGAGCAAATCAATCAAAGCCTCAGCAAATTATATATCCCCAGTCTACGCCCCTATTTCCACAGAAGAACAATTTGGAACGCTAAACATACAGGTAGGTCAGGAAAAAAGAACCATCCCGCTGTATGCAGTGGAAAAAGTAGAAAAGTTGTCATTATTTAAAAAAATTGTTGTATGGTTCAAATACCTCTTCAGTAATTGGACTTTTTTACCTCCTAAACAACAAGAGATTACTAAAATAATTTACTAATATATCTAATTACTACTTGTATGTACTGTGCGTACGCTTGTAGTATTAGATTTTATAAGTAATAATATATTTGACTGCAATTTATATGATCACAATGCAAGCTAAAAATACCTGGTATAATACTAATATTGGTTTAATATTAGTATACACGTTGTTTAGCTTATTTTTTTATCAAACAGAGTCTTTTGCAGCACAGAAAAAAAATCATCATTTAGTAACCAGCCCCGTTCAAGCCAGTTTAGTTGTGAATGCTGCAACTGGTAAGATTCTGCATCAAGTAAACGCCAACAGAAGATTACATCCAGCTTCTTTAACAAAACTTATGACAATATATCTAACTTTTGAAAAAATTAAACAAGGCAAGCTCGCTTTTAATACTAAGCTCAAAACTTCTAAATATGCCGCTTCGAAACCAAGGACAAATTTAGGTCTAAAACCTGGAAGTGTAATCACAATTCAGGAAGCAGTACTGAGCTTAATAGTAAAGTCAGCAAATGATTCAGCTGTCGTTTTAGCTGAAGCAATTGCTGGAAGCGAAAAAAACTTTGCAAAAATCATGACACAAAGAGCAAAACAACTTGGCATGCATAATACAAATTTTATTAATGCTTCTGGCTGGCACCATCCTTCGCAAAAAACTACTGCCTACGATATGGCAAAACTAGCTATCGCTTTAAAACGAGATTTTCCTCAATACTATCATTTGTTTTCAAGAACGAGTTTTTATTATAAAAACACTTCATACAAAGGCCATAACCGTGTTACCGAGAATTTCAAAGGAGCGACAGGCATGAAAACTGGATATACTGTGCGCTCTGGTTGGAATTTAGTAACTGCGGCTACAAGGGGCTCTAAAAGATTAGTTGGAGTAGTATTAGGAGGTCATACCGCTAAAACTCGTGATGATAAAATGATGGCTTTATTAAACAATCATTTCAAGCATCTTGAAACTATTGAGAAAAAAGGTAAGTCTAGTACATTGGCAATGAATAGAACGCAAACTTCCAATATAAATCAAAGGGATATTATTCAAGCAAAGACCAAGCAACAAGTAGTTAAACCTAAGAAATATGTCAGCTATAGAAAAGCAGTACGCTCATACTTAAAATCTGCGGCTTAAAATGATTTACAACCACGATCGCTGTTAGATTTAAAAAGAGTTATAATTATTACTGATGGATATAATGATTCAATCTCCTCAAAATGTTGCTTCAGCCTTCGACAAGATTGTGAGTTATATTAAACGCACTCCTTTAATGACCTCAGACTTGCTAAATAAAAGCTTAGGACATGAAATTGTGTTTAAAATAGAAAACTTACAAAACACCAGATCATTTAAGATACGTGGAGTGTTAAATGCTATAATTACTTTAAAGGAAGAAAATAAACTCACTCAAAGAATTACAGCTTACAGCACTGGAAATCATGCTTTAGCTCTAGCATGGGCAACAAATAAATTTAATTTAAAATTAAGTTTATATCTTCCGAATTTTACTTCCAAAATAAAACAGAAAATCGCCCAAAGCTATGGTGCTGATGTGATCTTAACTAAAACAAGATCTGAAGCTGAGGAGATGGCTTTGCAAGAATCAACTAAAAAAGACTGCGTATTAATCCCCCCTTCTGATCATGATTATGTTATAGCAGGAGCTGGTACAGCAAGCTTCGAAGTATTCAAAGAAGATAGTAATTTTGATGCTATGTTTGTGCCTTGTGGTGGTGGCGGACTCGCTTCTGGTTCTTATTTATCTACCAAGCTACTCGCACCACATACCCTAGTTTTTGCAGGCGAACCTAAACAAGCCAATGATGCAGCTATATCATTTCGTACCAATAAAGTTTTTCGTTTTAAAGAATCTCCTGAAACACTTGCTGACGGGGCCAGGACTTTGGGTATAACTGAGCGTATATTTAATTATATCCAACTAATAGGCGGTTTCTATGAAATATCTGAACGAGAAATTTCTTACTGGACAATGTGGACTATGCATTTATTAAAAATTGTAACCGAACCTACTTCTGCTTTAGCTATAGCCGCAGCACATAGATGGCTATCAGAACAGAAAAAACCTAAAAGAGTATTAGTGATATTAACTGGCGGTAACATAGATAATGAAACTTATCAAATGATTTGGTCAAAAAATCACTTAGAAACTAACCCTAAAGATTTTACTTATGATGAAGAATAAACATGCTATCTTATTATTTACCTTTTTATGCTTGATTAACAATATAGCACTAGCAAAAAAACTTGATATACTTACAACAATAAGACCTTTATACGGTTTGGTTCATGGAGTGTCTGGAGATAAGAATTATATTCATGTGCTAATAGAGCAAAATCAATCTCCACATAGCTATAATGTCAAGCCTTCTGACATACGAAAAATACACTCAGCAAATATTACATTCATGGTTGACGATAGTTTTGAATTTAGCTTAGCTAGCTACTTAGAAAAAAATCCTTTAATTCATGAGGTAGTTAAGTTTAGTCTCAATCCACAAATTGCTCTTCTTAGAAATAGACAAGAAATTGATCTACAAGAGTTAACTCATACCGATCAAAGTAATCACTCGCATCATCATGATCAATTTGATTATGATATGCATTTTTGGCTTGATCCTAATATTGCGCAAATTATGGTAAAACAGATTGCGAACAAACTAGGTGAACTAGATCCAGAGAATGCTAACTATTATTGGAATAATGCGCTACAATATAATGCCACACTACAAAAACTTGATTTAAAAATCAAAGCAATGTTTTTAAGAAGTAATAAGCCTTTTATAGTATTCCATGATGCATATCAATATTTTAGTAACCATTATAATCTCGAAAATGTTGGTGTGGTAATGATCAATCACAATATTACCCCTGGGGTTCGAACTTTACAAAAATTACAGGAGATTATAAAAACTAGAAATGCAAAATGCATTTTTGCAGAGCCTCAGTTTTCTTCCAATGTAATCAAAAAAATTGCTGATACTACAAATATAAAAGTTGGAATCATTGATAGTGAGTATGGCGATGTAAACATACGCGATAAAAATATATTTCTTGATATTCTTGAGTCTATTGCAAACAATATGCTTGAGTGTTTTAATCAATCAAATTAAGTTTTTCATATGCTGCAGCTAAACGGGTAAATTGCTCGACTGAAAGATTTTCTGCTCTTAAATTACCATCAATTCCAGTGTGATCAAGTAGTAATTTAGAATAAGTGGTCATTTTACTTAAGCTATTATAAAGAATTTTTCGCCTTTGATTAAATGCTGCATCGCAAATTTTCTTTAATGTTGAGCGTAAATGTGCTGGGTAATCACCAATTGCTTTAGGTATAAGAGTGATGACAGAAGAAGTGATCTTAGGCGGCGGAAAAAAAACCTTGGGATTAACATCGAAATTATGAAAAGCACAGCAACTAAATTGAACCATTACGGATAAAATACCGTAATTTTTATTATTTGGTTTAGCGGTTATCCTGTCTGCTACTTCTTTTTGAAACATCAAAGTTAAACTGTCAAATAAATGCGTTTTACATAACCATTTAAATAATAATGGTACAGAAATATTGTAGGGCAAGTTTCCTACTAAAGTTATTTTCTTACAAAGATCGATGCTTTCTTCTAAGAAGTATAGCGCATCACTCTCTATTATTTTTAGCCTATCAAAGTAGAGCCCCTGCAGTATATTCAATAAGGTAATAAGCTTAGGATCGCATTCTAAAGCATAAATCGTCTTAGCAGAGCTAGTAAGCAGTGATCTGGTTAATGTTCCAGGACCTGCGCCAATTTCAAGAACAACGGCATTATCGATATTTGGTATATATCGTACAATTTTATCAGTGATATTACTATCAAGTATAAAATTCTGCCCCAATCTTTTATTTGGTACTAACTTATGGAGCTTTAATAAATCTGAGGTCTTAGGTATCACCACAGTATGCTATTTGCCATATATTTCAATAAAAGTTTTCTTACTGAGATTCTTCATATAATAATCAGCCTGTAAATTGATTTTTCTATCAAGTATAGTAGATTTTATTTGATGTATTTGTTCGTTAGTCAAACCAGATGATTTGTTACAAAGAATAAAAAATTCATTATTGCGCTTATTGGTAAATATAGGAGACTTCTGACCAACATTCATGTTGACTATTCTAGTGTGCAATGCACTAGGCAAGTCTTTAACTTTTTTTTGAATATACGACAACTTAATTCCATCGATCAGTGGTAATTGTTTAGCTATAGTACAATTTTTAATTTTTGTATGTATATTAGTTAGTGCAAATTTATTGATCTTACTCACTACGTCAGTTACTAAGTAAAGACTAACATCAAAATCATTTAAATACTTACTTTCAATATATTCATTTAATTCAGCAGTGCTCACTTGCACTTGAGGAGCTATTACACGCTCTAACATTTTTTCCCATACAATACCATTAGTAATTTGAACTAGGGCATCTGTCTTTGAAATATTTTTTGATTTAAGAAAATTCTCAAAATTGCCATGAGAAATATTCTGTTGTGTTTCTATACCATGAATCACATTATTAATTTCTTCATCTGTGACTTGAATTTTTAGTTTCTTTGCTTCCTGCGCAAAAATTTTCTCATTAATTAATGAATGCAAAATCTGTGTAACTAAAATTTGCTTTTCTTGATCAGTAGTAATCTGTAAATTGTTTGTGATAATAGCTACGTCATACCTTTTTAAAACATCATTATAGGTAATGACATCATCCCCTACTAAGGCCATTATTTTTGTTCCAGATTCAGCAAACGCAGAAACTGATGAGCTTAATATGAACGCTAATAAACATAGAATTTTTTTCATAATCATTTTTTTAATTAATATTTTTAAAATGCAATTCAAAAACAAATTTAAGATCTTTTTTGAAATTCCTTAAAACGTCATGCGTATAATCGTTGTTGACAGAAAAAATCATATTTGTACAATCGCCATTATAACCAATACTGCCTCCAGAAGAAACAAGGAATTTCTTCCTTGGTGAATAATTCTGTTTTATGCTAGCATTAATAACCCACTGAGACGTAATTGCTATGCCACCTCCAAGGTCAATTGATCTATTTGCTTGTGCTGGATCTCTTTGCGAACGGTAATTATAATCTACAAGTCCTACAAAAAAGCTAAATGGCCTGTATATTACATCTGTCCTTACTTCACTTCGTCTTAGCTGTCTTTCTGTTGGATCATAACGAAAACGGTATGATACTTCTAGTGGCTTCCATGGCTTTATCCCAAACCTACCAACCATATCTGACAAATTGTTTTGTAGACCACTATCAATTCCGTAATCTAAATTATTATTATTCATTCTATAGCCTTGACCAATAAGAGCATTATACATAATATCCTGCTTTGTTAAGTAATAGGTATTTAACCCGTACGCTCCTCTTAATCCATTTTCAACACGATCAAGACCTGCGTATCTATTAGCCAGAAATAGATTGTCATCACTAATTTCTATTTCCTGACTGTCTTCGTTGACAATGTTGCTCATAGTTGAAATATTAGGGCTTACGACTATAGTGGCTATTGGTTCAATAAATATATATGAACCGCTGTTAGTAGTGACAAATGGATATTGCCATTTCATTTCCATTTCCGGAATCAACCTACCAACATTATTAACACCTTTATTATTTTGATAAGGTCCAGTAGATGCGCTATTGTTATTAGTAAAATTATAAGCATCTCCTCTCAGACGTCTATAAAAAGAAATCTGTTGACCATTATTAGTAATATATGTTTTATTCCAACTCCCTGTAGATGATAATCTTCTAGTGCCAGAACCTTGTTTTCGTGATAACCAAAGAAAGTCATTATCAATGATATACCTATTACGATTTTCTCCTTCAAACTCTTTATGGTATTGAATACTAGGAGTGATAATTGGTACTGCGCTTTGTACAAAAATCGGGCGTAATTCTTGAAAATATAAAGAATTAATTTGTGCGTAATCTCGCCCCTGATTATAAAAAAACTCAGCTTTAGAAGTTAAATAATTTTGATTGTTCGAAAAATAGTTTCGCAAGTATGACTTGTCTCCAACGCGATGTAAATTAGTATTAAAACTCCACACTTCATCAATATTAGTATTGCCTGTAATGTTAACGTAATAATGATTACTTGGCTCTACTGAGCTCTTCATGATTGATTTGTTATAACTGCCATTAACCGAATAAAAACCTGATCTGGTTAGATGTTGATATTCTGCAGTATAAATAATGCCTTGCTTGGAAGTAAAAATAGGTGTGAATGTTAAGTCTTTATTATCTGCAATTCGATAATAATAAGGTACAAATATTCCTTGCCCATAAAATGTAGTATTACTATATTTAGGAGCTAAAAAACCGCTCTTAGGCTTAGCATTTGGCGTAGGATGAGAAAAATATGGCGTGTATAATACTGGCCTACCAAACACTTCAAAAAAACTATGTTTATAACTTACTCTTTCTAACTTTTCATCGATACTCACTTGTTTTGCAGAAAACTGCCATTGAGGGTACTTGCGATCTTGGCAAATAGGACAAGGTGAATATACTGCATGGTTTAAGAGCGTATTATCTGGATAAGTAAATGTACCATTATTAGCAATGAATAATGAATTATCACTGAGCCTCATATTGAAATTTTCAATTACAACTAATTTTAATTCACGATCTATTTCTAGTTTTTCTGCATAGACTTCGACACCAGTAGGGTCAAGTATATAAACATTTCCTATAGCATATACCTTGTTTTTAGATTTATTATAAATTACTTGATCTGCTTTAAGTAGATAATTGTTCTTAAAAATTTCTACATCGCCTTTTGCCACTACTGTGTTCTGAGCTTGATTATATTCAATAATATCTGCATCAACCACTGCAGAAGTGTTAATATCTTCTAATGAAAAAGCTTTTATGCTAATAACATACAAATTTATTAGAAGCAGAAAAAATATTTTTTTAAAAACCATGCGCTGAGTATTAAACATTACAGTAAGAAACTATGCAGTATACGAAATTAAGTCAAATAAATCTTGTATTCTTTTAAACTTTGTTTTATTTTTCTTTCTTGCATGCGTCCTTAGCTCAGTAGGATAGAGCAACAGATTTCTAATCTGTAGGTCAGGGGTTCGAATCCCTTAGGACGCACCAATAAATACGCCGTGTTTAGATGGAGTTGTAGAGTCAAGTGAATTTAAAAGTAACTAACAGGACCGAATAAAAGTTAGACTTACAAATCTACTACAATTCCTTTATTGTTGAACGTAACGGTAAAAAATGCAAACTACTGCCATCTTTCTATTATTCTAAGAATGACAGATTTACGTCAGACTGTTGAATACCTTGTCTTTGGCTTTAAACCTATACCAAAAGTATATAAAATAAGTTGTACGTAGTAAAATAAGAGGTATTCAAAATTCTGATATAGTAGAAATAGATAATGCTAAAAATTCTTCTATTTCTAGCTTTATTTGGGGAAAAATCATTGCAATAGCACAGAAAGAAGACCAACCAGTGACTACTTATGAAGGCCCTCTTCATTGCAACATAGTAGGTTCTGCTGGCAGTATACTATACAGCTAATTAGAAGATCATTCCTTAGGAATACAGCCCTTGGAAAATCTTGCCAACTGATTTAGCTTCATCAGACTATATTCTAAACTTAGATAGAAAAACTAATAGTAACAGAAGAATTTATATATAAATATTTGGCTCACGGCTCTGTTTCATCGGTTGAATGTTAATTAATAATCAAGGTTCGTTACACATCTTTACTTCAGCCAGTTCTTAGTATGAAGTAGAAATATCTTCCACTTCATACTATATATTTTGCTAATAGCTTTGCTATCTTTAGCCAAATAACTTAAACTTTTTGGATCAAAGATTGTTTAAGTGTAACTTCCAATGAACTTATATCTCATTAGTATATGGACTAGTTTACCTTGGTCGATGAAAATAATCTTTGGCCAGTTATTAGGCTTAGTAAAAATAGCCAGTGGCCAAAGAAGGTTCTACGTCTTCATCGCCACTTTTTGAATGCTAATTGACAATATTATGAATATTGTTGTTGCTCATAAATATGAGATAATCATCAGTCTTTCTAGTACCTATAAGCTACTGATATGTTCAGGATTTTTAGTCACACTCGGGATGCTTTTACAAGACTTAGTTGCTAATACTTTATGTAATGAGGTAGTAGATAAACGTCACTCAAAAGAAGTCATTACACAAGAAATTGGCAATATTCAAATTATTGTACAAGTTGTACAAATATTAGCTGCGATGATTGCGGTTAGTATTAGTAGTATTATCACCCTAGATAGCCATGTTACTATAAGCTATTTCATTTCTGCTATAACATTGATTAATATCGTAGGCAGCTTGCTTGTAAAAAAAACCGATCGCTCGTCAAGAAAGAATTGATATGAAGATCTTATCTTATAGCATGCTTTACTTAGGTATAATAATATTATTTGCGTTATTAGATTTTAAATATTCACAAGAAGTGATTTTTATATCAGGCATACTATTGGTATCAACGCCTCTTTTTAGGATCTGCAATCATCTTAGCAGACAACGGAACAAAGAAATTTTTATATTATTGAGTAATTTTTACATATCGAGTAGTACTCTCATATGAGCCAAACATGAACTGGTGGCAAATAGATGTACTAAAATTCACTCCAGAACATTATAGTATATAATATCAAATAGGAATATTTTTAGCTTTTGTTGGTTTATGGTTCTTTGCTAAACGAATTATCAATAGAGATATTGACATGCTATTGCTTATTTTCAATAGCATCCATGTAATTTTACAATTACCAATATTGCTATGGCCTACGGTTTTCACGAATGGACAATAGAGCATTTTGGTTTTGGTGCTAGAAGCGTAGCTTTGGTAGATAATATGGCCGAAGAACCATTTTTAAAATTCAGCTTTTTCATGCTTTGTACGGTTGCAACTTGGTTTGCTTTACTTACGAGTGTAATGAGCCTTGCCTATGTTTCTGGTGGAAGATTTTAACAAAAATCATCACCAATCTATATGTCATTGAAAGATGGTATTATAAAAATGTGGAAAATTCAATGATAGTGACTACTCTAATAGATTTTTTAATGCCGACAATTGTGATCTTATTATTTATGAATCCATTTACCAAAAAAATCTCACCCTGATGTTTTGATGAGAAATATCAGCAAGAACAAATAACATTATTGATCATATAGTTAATTTATAGTACTATGTTTTTTTATCAATTTTTATAACTGAGGCTAGCTATGATGAACTATATAAGTACAAAAAATGATAATAAACTATCTGCAGAAAGACCAGAAAACACAAAGATAGATACTATTGTAATCACTTATACCGTTACTGAAGGTAGCATTACTAAAGCCATCACCACAATGTTTGAACGTGGTACAAGCGTTCATTACACTATTAAACTAGATGGATTTCAAGATCAACATCATAGCGAAAGTCAAAAAGCTTTTTATGCTGGAGTAAGTCATTGGCATGGTAGGTATGGTGTAAATGATTATGGCATAGGTATTATGCTAGCTAATGATGCAAAAAGTCCTTTTACCGATTCACAAATAACCAAATTAATTGATACAATTAAGGATATACAGGTACGACATAACACAACAATGGATGTGGTTGGCTTAGGCGAAGTAAATCAAGCCCATATAGCTCCAGGTGTATTTTTTCCATGGAGTAAGCTTGCTGAGGCAGGAATAGGTCAATCAATTACTTTGCCGGCAGATATTGATAGAACTTGTAAAATACATCTAAACGATACTGGCGAGCAAGTCACTCATCTTCAACAAAAATTACAAACTTACGGCTATAAAGTTGAAGTAACAGGTATTTATGATAAAGTTACTGCTCAGTTTGTTAAAAATTTTGCCAATCGTTATGCACCCGAAGATAGTTTTGATGCTTTAAGTAATTTTGCTGAGCAGCATATTACTTGCTGGAGTGACGCTACTGAATATGCACTAAATACAATATTAGGTGTTGATACTCATCCAATAAAAGACGAGTTATAATTTCTTAAATATTTTGAAGAAGTTGATTTTTAGCTTATTCAAAACTGATCAACAGCATGCACAACATACATCTAAGTATACAATAGACATTAAAATTTAGATAAAGACATGTTAGTAGATCTGGATATGACTCTTAAATGCTAGTAACTGGCAATTCAGTATTGCGGTAGCTCTCCCAGAAAGCATATACGAACTTCCTCTAGCGCAACTTAGGAGAAGGTTTTGTGAGCTTAGTAGGAATTGTAACAGTTTTTGATGCCGCTATAACTACTGCCTTTTGAAGATGTGCATGTACCGCTTCAAAACTAGGGTAAGAAAGTAAATCTATTTTTTTTGCTCCAGGATTACTTCTTAAATAACTGCTTTCTCCTCGTTCTACAAGATCATTGTACATTTTGCGCTGTAAATCTAATTCGCTATGAATATTATCATGTATATCCAATTTATCTAAGGAACGTTGCCATCTCAGTGTTGCGATATTAAGCATTTTTTCGTTTGGATCTTCTAGTGAGCCTGCAAAATTAGTAAGATAAAAAGTTGAAGCATCAACTCCAGAAACAAATCCTTTAGTTAAAGATTTTACTGATACGCCGCTATTATATAGCTCTTTGACTATCCCAATCAATGGATCAAGTATCAATTTTGTGCTTATAAAATTTGTTAGTTTACCATATAAAGAATGTAATAAACTACTAGGTGCGATATTTAAAGCTACAGCAGTGGTTGCAACAATCTTTGTTGCTTCGCCCGTTCCTCTTGCTGCAAAATTAGCAGCTGATTTGCCAATAGTCTTTAACCTACTAGATTCTACTTCAGTAGAGTTGATATAAGAATTTGTAGCTTCTGTTGCTGCGTAATAAAGCACCCTTCCTTCTTCTGGTAGAACTTTATTTACTATGGCATTTATACAAAATTCTGCTTTTTTATTTATAAAAGATTTATTAACACCGTAGCAAGTAAACATACCAACTACGATCGCTGTTGGTACAAATACATAAACATTACCAACAACATCCATAGTGTGTTTTATGATACTGATACCACGTTTTAGCAACTCATCTACTCCTTCTGCAACTACTTGCCAATCTCCTATATCTGATTGAATTAATTCACATTGTCCCACTCTAGAACTTGGACTAATATTATAAAATGATATCATTCCTGATTTACTGTTTGCAAAAATTTGAGAAGTTTCATTGAATATTAAAGAATGATCACTTGTAGTATGTCCAGACATAACTACTAACTGCTTACCCATATCTGCAATCGTATTGATACTAGGCAATTTATTATCTAACATCATCATGTCATTAGGAGTAAATATTAATTCAGGAGCAAGAGTTTGTCTGATAGTCTTATTAAGAGCATCTGTTGGAATGCCTTTCATACCTTCTGTACACTTTAACATCACCACTTCTCCAGGATTTTTCTTGCACCATTCTCTCATCTCGACACACACATTATCAATGGTTCTATTAAATTGGACGCAGTATTCTGGAGATAACACATGACTTAATTTCACTTGATCACGATCTAAATAAAGATCTAATTCTATACCCCTCACTCCAACATCTAACACATCACTAATAGTAATATTTTTGGACATAGTATCACAAACAGCACTGTACTCACTACTAAATGGATTATGAGCTGTAACAAAACAGGCTGTAGTAAGAGGTGTATTTCTATCAGGCAAAATAGTATGCTGAGTGGTATTTGCGAACTGAGTTAGGATCTCTGTTTGCGCTGTGAACAAGTCTTCTGAGTTTTTATTTTTTGTCATTCTATAAATCCAATATAACAAACTGATTACAGTATTTAGCACGAAATTTTGATCACGCTACGTAAATGTAAAAAGCCCTACTGCGCCACTATAGTACCGCAATTATACAAAATAAAGCAGTTTTGTTAATCTATAATTCAAGCGCCCTAAAACTACATAGTATCAAAATATTTCACTATCACTAGTAAAATTACCCAGAAGGAGGTAGTTGTATAGATCGGTAAGAGGAGTATAGCCATTTTGTACAAAAGTAGCGCTAACCCCTATAAACGTGGCTGATGCACCCACAAACACGGTTGGCACAATAATTGTTCCGTCAACAGAAGAAAAAGATTCAACTAAACTTCCAGTAACTGGCGAGTTAGTCAATTCGTTAACAACGTCATCCAAGACATCTATTGCATTGCTCATAATAGCATTGTTTTCAAGTAAGTTTAGATTCACTAATCTACCATGAAGTACAGCTCTTGTCGAATCGTTAATGTATACAAGAAATTCGGAAATCGCTCGTAAACCTGCGTTGATTTGACAGTCAATTCCACACATTAATAGCGCTTCTCTCTCAGTAACTTGTTGCAACTTTATAGCGCTAATATCTGCAGCAAGATTTCTGTTAAAATGTCCTACAAAACTATTCAAACAGCGATTTCCGCTTTTAAAGTCTTCCAAAAATTCTATTCCGTTTGCTGACATCTCCCCAGGATTAGCTTGCACAAACTGATCTATCTGTTGCGCAATAATTGTAGAAGCGCTTGCCACTTTATTTATTTGTCTAGATAGAGTATATTTTTGGTGGTTTATTGAGTAAGACCTATAAGCTGTAATTGTAGTGCTAACAGCCATAAAGGCTAATGTTAACTGTTCAATCATTTTACACTCCTAATGTTGCATTATTTTTTTTTAAATTTCTACTTACTATGCAATAGCCAATATAGCAGAGATTGAAATTTCATTCATCAACATAATGATAAATGAATCATTTGCTAAACACTTCTATTAATTAATCACTAAATCATATTAAGCAATTAAAGATATACTTAATGATTAGTACTGCTATTTAAAAAACTACGTAGTTTTTTTGAACGACTTGGATGCTTCAACTTTCTCAAAGCTTTAGCTTCAATCTGCCTAATACGCTCCCTAGTTACAGAAAACTGCTGACCAACTTCTTCTAGCGTATGATCGGTATTCATTCCAATACCGAATCTCATGCGTAATACTCTTTCTTCGCGTGGAGTCAAACTTGCAAGAACTCTGGTTGTAATCTCTCGTAAATTAGATAAAATTGCCGCATCAACCGGCAACGTTGCATTTTTATCTTCAATAAAGTCGCCTAACGAACTCCCGTCCTCGTCACCAATTGGGCTTTCAAGACTGACTGGTTCTTTGGCTATTTTCATCACTTTACGTACTTTTTCAACCGGCATTGATAAACGTTCTGCAATCTCATGAGGTGTAGGCTCGTAACCAAGTTCATAAGACATTTGTCTTGTAGTGCGAACAATTTTATTAATCGTCTCAATCATATGCACTGGAATACGAATTGTTCTTGCTTGATCAGCTATGGACCTTGTAATGGCCTGTCTAATCCACCAAGTTGCATAAGTAGAAAATTTATAACCACGTCGATATTGAAATTTATCCACAGCCTTCATCAATCCTATGTTACCTTCTTGGATTAAATCTAAAAACTGTAAACCTCGATTAGCATATTTTTTAGCTATAGATATTACTAAACGTAAGTTAGCTTCGATCATTTCTTTTTTAGCATTTCGAGCTAGCCTTTCACCTTTCTGTACAGCCAAAACCAACTTTTTAAAATCAATAATATTGACACCTACTTTTACAGCAACCTCAAGTATATCTTGCAAAATACTTTGTATTTCCACTTCACTCACTCGAATAAACTCAGCCCATTTTTTATTCAACTTAGACATTTTATTTAGCCATTCTTCCGTTAAGCTCTCACCAGTAAAATATTGAATAAAATCCTGGCGACGGATGCCCCGCTGCTCGGCTATACTAAGAAACTTTAGTTCTAAGTTAACAATACGCTTGTTGTAACCATACAAATTATCAATAAGAAATTCTATAGACTTATCGTTTATATGTAGCTCTTTAATATATTCAGCTAACTGTGTAGATAATTTTTTATAAATAATATTATTCTTTGTTTTATCACTACTGAATATTTCTAATAGTTTCTCACATATTTCTGCAATTTCACCAAAACTATCAAGCATTTTTGGCATTAGACACGCTTCCATAGCTAATAAAGAAATATTCTGCTCCTCTTCCTCTTCTTCATATGCGTCTTCCTCTATTCCAGTCCTTATTGCTTCTGTTTCGCTATCTCGAAGTTCAACCTTATTATTTGCACTTTTTTCCTTATCTACCTCTATATTGACTTGTGCTACAGCAGCCCCAGCTAGATTATCCTCACCAAAAGTTTCTTCCAAGTCAATAATATCTCTGAGTAATATTCTCTCATTAACTAGATCTTCGTACCAAGAAATGAACTTTTTCATCGCAAGTGGTGTCTTGCATAAAGAGGCGATCATCGAATTACGTCCTTCTTCGATCCTTTTGGCAATATCTATTTCATTTTCACGTGATAATAACCGCACTCCGCCCATATCTTTTAAGTATTGACGCACAGGATCATCTGTTGTACCAACTGAAACAGTATCCTCAACTACTTCTAATTCAAAACCTTCATTAACGTCAAAA
>CAMDPW010000027.1 GCA_945905715.1 Rickettsia typhi | reverse complement strand
CCTGTTGGAGAAGTTGCTTCTGGAGTGTTTTAATAATCTCCACGCCAACAGAATGGCTCCTGATATCGAAGATCAGTGAATGCTAAATGCATTATGGACATCATCTAAACTGACCATGTCACAGTAAAAATCTCGCTCTGGCGGGTACACATGCAACGATCTCACCCTCAGAGAACAATACTTAAGAGTGAGAGCTGGTGTGTATCTAGCAATTATTTTTCAGGCTCTTTTGATGCCCAATGCCACTCTGTGCCTTTGTGTAGAGCGGCGTATATAATGTCTCGATATTGATTACATTCTTCGGTGGTAAGCGTTCTACCTAAATCGCGCAAAATTACTCTTAGTAGAATGTTCTTTTGTCCGGGTTGAATTCCAAGCCGTTTTTTTGCTTGATCGGGTAATTCTTCATACGCGGTTTCTGACATTGTCTTCACAACCTCCACAATGTTAGCGTTTTCACCTAAAGATTCCCGTACAATATCACCAATATCATCATCATTGATGTGGTCATCCAAAACAATTGATAAATCGCGTGTGACTGGCGGCATAGATGAAACTGGCTTATATGGTGCTAAATCATTCATCTGATCTAGAACACGGGGATCAGTGGAGCGAATCAATCGAATATCTGGAGTATTCTTTTTCACCATTAAAATTCTGTCGAGACCTAACCCCATGGCTAAGCCGGAGATCCCTTCAGAATTCGCAATATTTGCTTTGATAATTTCGGGATGAGCCAAACCGCATTCTCCGATCTCAATCCATTCATCGTTCCACAACGCATCAATCTGGACACCGTTAAGCGTGTAAGGATGCTGGCTCGGTGTAACTTTCCATTTTATCCCCGGTAAAACCGCGTCCATCCAGAGTGTAATCATTTCTATCAAGTCATTATCGTTTAGCTTGCTGTCCTTTTTTAAACGCCACAGGTCAAGATGGTGAGGTTCTGCAGAGTGGATACGGTCTACGCAATCCCTGCGATAAGTCAACCCTGGCAATGCAATCAAAATATCGTCCGGCATAGTACCGGAAATTTCTTGCATGGCATTAGGCACCATAGCCGAAGCCTGCGTCCTCAGTAGCGCAGTATCGCAGACATAGCGGGTATATCTCGCATTTCTGGATGCGCCATCTTTCGGGTAATTCAATCGGTCGTAGTTATCTGCAATTGAGACAATGGGGCTTTCTCTGTGAATTTTAATATTACATTCCCAGGTATCTTCAAGGGCTTTTAAGATAGCCTGCATCAAAAGCTGTATAGCGTGATGTCCATCCTTTGGATTAGATAAGTCACGTAAATTCAGAGCACATCTCAGTTGCTCCATACTGATTTTTTTGATAGTCATTTTTTGCCTCTCGGCTTTAAAGTTGGTTAGAGGCATTACCGAACGCCGATCATGCGAAACAAATTCAAAGTTCGCCTCTTGACCGAGCCGAGAAGATTTCAGAAGACAGGATTGGGGAATTTTAATTAGATAAAAATACGCAATGCCCTTGAAACCCGGATCGGTTCAAGAGGCCGCTAAATCGAAAAATTTTGTTTGTGCGTACGTATTTCATTATTATATTAAACAGTAAAATCGATAAAAAAGCAAGCGTTTTTGTCAAAATCTCGCTCTACGGGCACATGCGCCATTCTCCACCCCAATAACTAACCTCAAGACCAGTTTTCAGAAAACCCAGTAAAATCAAGGGTTCTGGACATGAGTACCTTCGGGTCGGACGTTCGCATGTAACGGAGAATTGGAGAACAAAAATGGAGAATTTGGGGTGTTTTTGATGATTTTGCGATTCTCTAGGTACGCATGTGTTGCGTGACTTAAATGCGCTAAAGCCCATGAATACTGGGGTTTAGAGGCTTCTTTATAAACCCATAAATTCCAGCAAAAACTTTTCGAGAAATAAAAACTGGCGGAGGGAGTGGGATTCGAACCCACGATAGACTTGCGCCTACGGCAGTTTTCAAGACTGCTGCCTTCAACCGCTCGGCCACCCCTCCAATAGTTGCTACTTTAACTACTTCGTAATAATTTTACAAGCATTAAAATAAATCAAACGACCTATTAAGATAGGTTGATTACAATACAGATTAACGTTTGGAGAATTGAAAGCCTCTTCTTGCACCTGCGCGTCCATATTTTTTACGTTCTACAACTCTGCTGTCACGAGTGAGAAAATCTCCTTTTCTTAAGGTCCTATGTAATAACGGATCAAATTTATCTAAAGCACGGCTTATACCATGCCTGATTGCACCAGCCTGACCTGAAAGTCCACCGCCAATTGTGGTACAGTTAATATCTAACATTTCAGCAGTTTTGGTAGCTACTAAAGATTGCCTTACTATCATTCTTAGCGCTAAACGACCAAAATATTTATCAAGATCTTTACCATTAATTATTATTTTTCCAGTGCCGAGTTTAATCCAAACTCTTGCTATAGAATTTTTTCTTCTGCCAGTACCATAAGATCTACCCAAAGAATCTTTTTCCGGTACAGTTGGAGTGATTGCGGTTTCTACGGTTATTTCCATAAAGCTACTTCCTTACATTTTTTTTATTCATCGTTGCAACATTTATAAATTCCGGCTGTTGCGCCTCGTGCGGGTGATTATTGCCACCATAAATATGTAAATGCGTCATTTGCTGGCGACCCAAAGGCGATCTGGTAATCATTCTTTTTACAGCTAATTCCAATACTCTTCCAGGGTACTTGCTTGCTAGAATTTTACCAGCAGTGGTTTCCTTAATTCCCCCAGGATATCCAGTGTGACGATAATAAATTTTTCCTTTTAAAGGATCAGATTTGTTTCCGGTCAAACTTATTTTATCAGCATTTATTACAATGATATGATCTCCACAATCCATATGTGGAGTGTAAGTTGGTTTGTGCTTGCCACGTAGTAAAACGGAGATGATTGAAGATAGTCTTCCAAGTACCAAGCCACTTGCATCAATTACGCGCCATTGTTTCGATATTTCACCTTGTTTCATCGAGTAAGTTCTAAACATTTTTGTACTTTAAAGTTAAAAATAAATTATCTAGCTAATATGACGAAAAAAAAAATATTGTCAACAAATGAATGTCGCAAATTACAATGTACATTTCAATCAGCTTTGTTCATCATGTCCAAAACTATCTGTAGTATATAGCATGCTGACATCTTATCGTCAACTTGTTCTTTGCGTTCTCTGGACATGTTTGTGTGATTCAATATCCGCCTTACAGCAGAAGTAGAAAGGCGTTCGTCTTGAAAATAAAAAGGCATAGAGTGTTTAACTTCTATTTCTTGGGCAAATTTTTCTACATCAGCGCATGCCAGACCTATGTTACCGGAAGTTTCAACAGGATAACCAAATACTATACCACTAACCGCATTCTCATGCATTGTTTTGCTTAAACTTTCAATATCTGTAGTGAGTTTTTTACGAATTAATACTTGAAAAGGACTGGCAATAATTTTTTCTCTATCACTTAAACTCAAACCTATTTTTTTTCTGCCATAATCAATGCCAATTACTCTAGTGTGCGCAGCAAGTTCAGCCTTGAAAGCGTGAATAGTGACAATTTTTACCATGAATTTAAACTTGAATTATTTCCCTTTCTCGTTATCATAGCATATGCGATATGTAAATAGTAGCTTTTACAACGCCTGGCGATACCGAACCGATCTTGCTTATTAGATCTTGCTTATTAATTAATTTTCTTGGGGATAGCGATGAAGATATGGCTACGAATGAAACTTTGGCAACAAGTGTTTATAGGTTTAGTGGCAGGTGTTGCGGTGGGCGCAATTTTTGGAGAGAAAGCTAGCTATATAAAGCCTCTCGGAGATATTTTTATCAGGTTAATCCAGATGATAATTGTTCCGCTTATTTTCTTTTCTTTAGTTACTGGTTTGACTGGAGCAACGGACAGATCAGCTCTTTCACGCGTAGCAATAAAATCAACTATTGCCTTTCTTATTACTACTTCTTTAGCGATTACAATCGGTATGATTGCGGCTATTTTATTTGAACCTGGAATAGGTATTTCCTCAGCGTCATTACATACCGGTGATTTTGTTTTGCCTACCGGCGTTGAAAGAAGCTTAAGTATTAGCAGCGTTATTCAGGATACTATTCCAAATAATGCCTTAAACGCCCTTGTTTCTGGCAACACATTACAAGTGGTATTTTTTTCTATATTTACGGGTATAGTTTTAAACATGCTAGGCGAGGATGGTAAGTCAATGATTTATGCATTGAAAGTTGGTGCGCGCTTGGTGTTTAAGATGATTACCATAATTATGCAATTTGCTCCATACGGTGCATTTGCTCTAACTGCTTCTGTTGTAGGTAAGCAGGGCTTCAGCGCTTTAGGAAATCTTGCTACTCTAGTTGCCACCTTGCTTAGTGCGATGACTGTTCAATATATTGTGTTTGGAATTTTAATCGCTGTATTTGGTCGGCTATCTCCTCTTCCATTTTACAAAAAAAGTCTTGAGTATCAAGGACTAGCTTTTTCCACAAGCAGTAGTAAAGCAACTTTACCTACTACCATGGACGTATGTCTAAACAAATTAGGTGTGTCTAAAAATAGCACTTCGTTTGTACTACCTCTTGGTGCCGCTATAAACATGGATGGTATGGCAATTTACTTAGGCATATGTACAATGTTTTTTGTGCAAATATACGGGGTGCATCTTAGTCATGCGGATTATGCAATCATAATACTGACTTCCACACTAGGTTCAATAGGTGCTGCTGGGATCCCTGGTGGCACAATGATTATGCTACCTATGGTGCTATCAGCTATAAATTTACCTTTTGAAGGCATCGCTTTTATCGCAGGTATTGATAGAATACTAGATATGATGCGTACCACGATTAATATTACAGGCGATGCGACCATAACCTTGATTGTTGATAGTTCAGAAGGTACTTTAAATAAAGAAATTTATTACACTCCATCTAAACAGCTTACCGAGCATACTGATTTATTCCGGTAGTGAAGTGATCAAGTTGCTATATCTTTATTTTAGTTTACCTAAATAAGCCTTATCGGCAATGCATAGCATTGCTAAACATGCTATTAGATAGTTTGATAACATATAGCACGACAGAAACCTATATCTAGCAGTTTGACACGATACGGAGGGAAGGGTTGTAAATCAGATAACAACTTCTTAGTTATAGATAGCAACAGATTTATTGCATTACAAGAACTCGCAATCGTTAAAAGCAATTTAACTATTCTTTAAATAAGATATTTACACAGAAGTGCATAACGCAATTTATGCTGCATTTGGTCCAGGTTGATTTTTAATCCAGTAGCGGTGGCACAACCTTAAATACAATTCTTTGTTATTATTCCTAATACTCATATAGTATTCGATAACCGCTCTATTACATAAGTTTCATCATTAAAAAAATAGCTCGGTTACCTTTAGTTAAAGATTTTTCTGCTGCGTTTTCTTATCATTATTCAATGATCATCATGCCTATAAGCTAAGTGATTTACTCCTTGAGCGTATACATTCATTATATCTTGCGCCATCATGGGAGGTGCCACATCTCTACTGGTTAAGATAAGTGTTTTTACGTACAAGATATATATTGCTTTTTACAAAAAACTTTGCCTATATTAATATAAATTATTAGGAGTGTACCATGCAGTTGTTTTTAATGGCAGCCTCTCTGCGGTCTGATTCAGTTAACGTTAAATTGACTGATCTTTGCAACAAGATACTTTTCTCAAAAAACAAAGTGGATTACGCCAATATGGCGGAATTTGATGCCCCCCTATATAATGCTGACATAGAAGCGCAAAGTGGCATACCAAAAAATATTGCTAATTTTATTAGTAGGATTAAACAATCTCAAAAAATTATTATTTCTTCTCCAGAATACAACTATTCAATTCCTGGTATATTAAAAAATATTATTGATTGGGCTTCCAGAGCACGACCAATGCCATGGAAAAATGCAGACATTTTACTGATGTCAGCATCGCCATCGTTGGTTGGTGGTAATCGTGGTTTATGGCATGCAAGAGTTCCTTTAGAATCCTGCGGTGCTTTTGTTTGGCCAGAAATGTTCTCTTTAGGGGATGCTTATAATGCTTTCGATCTCAATGGTGATTTGATTAATCAAAGCTCACTATTACTCTTAGAAAATATTCTTAACAATTTTATTGCTCATGAACACTTATGACTCAAAAAATAAAAATTACGAAACACCATTCTTCTCACGACTTACCTTTACCGAAATATGCCACCACACAAAGTGCTGGTATGGATTTGATGGCTAATATAGCTAGCTCTATTACGCTTGCAAAAGGTGAACGTAAACTAATTCCAACCGGCTTGGCAATACAGCTGCCTATAGGATTTGAAGCTCAAATACGCCCGAGATCTGGTTTGGCCATAAAAAACGGTGTTACAGTTTTAAATACTCCAGGTACTATCGATGCTGATTATCGAGGTGAAATTATGGTCATACTAATCAATTTATCAGACCAAGATTTTGTTATTGAACGCGGTATGCGTATTGCTCAAATGATAATAGCTCCATTTACTCAAGCAGAACTGATTTTAGTCGACACTCTTGAAGATTCTGTCAGAGGACATAGAGGATTTGGGTCTACAGGCGTACAATAGTTTTCAAAGCTTGTCATGTTTATAGCATGAGGACATATAAACTAGAAAATAGAATATGTCTTATAACAATTTTTTTATTAGTAATAAAACACTGAGTAAGACGAGCGATAAATCTTTAAATATGGATCTCTTCTTAGTTCCTGTGTTACTCAACGATATTCGTGACTTGCGACTATAAAAACAGTTGAGCTCACATTAAATTGATTCTGTATTGGTTTGGGTCCACATTTTTGCGACTATCAGAGACCAAGTAAAGCCCAATCTATATCGGACTTAAAACACTTAGCTCTCATCTTTTACAAGTCTCTCAGCACTGGAGGATTATATTATTTGGATATGTGTCGATGTGGTTACATGCTATATATTGATTTTGCCTCTTAGATTAACTTTTTCTTTTAAGAAACATACTCTACTACGTCCAGTTTTAACCAAGGTCGTTTGTCCATAACTCTAAAATCTTTGATCTACACCATTACGCCTAATCTGCTGACCGCAATATTTGCTACTTTCGATATTTCCCATGTGCTTTTGCTAATTTGCTTGTACATTACTTCCTTGAAGCATCTCCCCTTTTGATATTTCCTTAAGAGCTTTTTTTTGGCTTTATTATAAAATGATTTACTATTGTCCTTAGTAGAACTTTTCCATAGTTATATAGAAGAATTATACCATATGAACTTATACGAACACTTGCTTCACTGTGCAATACCTGATTTTATGAAAATAGAGTTACTTGGACTTAGCAGAACAGCCTAATAAACTAGATAATGCGCTATGCAATAAAATCTTAGTCCTAACCGCATGATTGTAAATAAAAAAAATTAAAATATCAAAATATTTAATGCAAGAGAGAGTTGCGTAGTCAAGTATAAAAATTTCCGGCATATGGAACATAAATATTTGTAACGTCGTCATATCATAAGCGATATGAGATCAGAAAATTTTGGTAACTTTCTTGGTATGTCGATACTAAAATATAGTCAACATAGACTAGCAAAAGAAATTAACACAATTTACAAATAAAATTCCTTAATTACCTTGCATGAATTTCAACGTACTTCCTATCTGTATGACCAACAAACAATTGACGCGGTCTACCAATTTTAAGCATGTTGTCAGAAAACATCTCTTGCCACTGAGAAACCCAACCAACAGTTCTAGCCAAAGCAAATAATACTGTAAACATGGAGGAAGGTATTCTGAGAGCTTTGTAAAGAAGGCCTGAATAAAAATCAACATTGGGATATAATTTTCTCTCAATAAAGTATTCGTCGTGTAAGGCAATTTGCTCTAATGTTATTGCTATCTCTAATAATGAATCGTTAACACCTAATGTTCTTAATACTTCATGGCACGAATTGCGCAAAACATTTGCTCGGGGATCAAAATTTTTATACACTCGATGACCAAAACCCATTAGCATGAAAGGGTCATGCTTATCTTTTGCCTTTGCAATATAAGAAGGTATATTTTTTGGAGTTTGGATCTTTTCCAACATTTTTATCACTGCTTCATTTGCTCCGCCGTGTGCTGGTCCCCATAAAGAAGCTATACCAGCACCAATACATGCAAATGGATTTGCTCCTGAAGAACCAGCTAATCTAACAGTGGAAGTAGAGGCGTTTTGCTCATGATCTGCATGTAAAATAAAAATTTTATCTAAGGCTTTCACAATCACAGGATTTGCAATATATTCCTCACAAGGAGTACCAAACATCATGTGTAAAAAATTAGCTGTATAACTTAGATTATTCTGCGGATATACAAATGGTTGACCAATACTATTTTTATATGCCATGGCTGCTAATGTTGGCATTTTAGCAATAAGTCTATAAGCAGAAATCTCACGTTGTGCTGGATCGTTGATGTCAAGGGAGTCGTGATAGAATGAAGATAGTGATGCAACAGCTCCAACCATCACTGCCATTGGATGTGAGCTACGCTGAAAGCCACGCAACAAAAACTGCAATTGCTCATGCACCATTGAATGATAAGTAATGTGCTTAATAAACTCTTTTTTCTGCAGTATATTTGGCAAGTGATCATTGAGTAATAAATATGCTACCTCCATAAAATCGCTTTCTTCTGCTAATGTATCTATGGCATAGCCACGATATTTTAGGATACCAGCATTGCCGTCTATATAAGTAATAGAAGAAGCGCATGAGGCTGTAGACATAAAACCAGGATCATAGGTAAAAAACCCAGATTCGGCATATAGCTTTGTTATATCTATTACATCCGCTCCTTCAGAACCTTTCAGTATGGGTAATTCTATTGTTTTTCCATTGATTATCAAAGTAGCAATCTGCCTTTCCTTATTCATAAACTCTTTCCCAATCTTTACTACTAACTGCTATATAAACAAATTATTCTATAATATATAACGTAACATTGTTACATCGGTAACTTAGTGACTTACATAATCAGAAAATTCTGATTATTTTTTGCTTCTGTTATATATTCAACCCTCTCTTTAGGTAGATAAGGATTCTTAAATTCTTTATTAGTACTAAAAAATTCTTGAGCACGGCTGATAAAATAATTAAGCAGTTGAAAATAAGGTATGCCAGATTTAGTTTCTATATCTTTTAAATGCCAGAAACGAGAGTAAGATTTGCTTATACTAGCATATTCTGCTAAATGCATACCGTGTATTTCGACTTCTAAAAAATCCCTAACCTCTCTAAAATCTTTTGGACAATCATCAAGGTTTTTTGATATCATTTTTTCAGCAACTTTATTGCTTAAATTGAATTCTGAAGAAACGGTATTGCCTTCGGCATGCATGTATAATCTTCTGAGACCAATATCGTGTCTTGATTTAGACTTATCTGCCATTGTTAATGTGGTTGAGATAGGTAAAGGAGTTTTAGTAGAGCTTGGAAGTGCTTTATAATTACAATACGTCAAATCAACCTCTCCAGTAATATAAAATTGCCTTGCCACCTCTAATGTGATGTCGGCTCCCAAAGAGTATCCTTGTAATATAATTTTATCAGGATGTATACCTTGATCTAATAGTTTATTAACCATCGCTATGCCAGCATAAATCAAATCATTCTTATGTCCAATTTTGCCTTCGCTAGCATTGATCCCAGGGTAATTAAAGCCATACATGGTAGCGCCTGTAATAAACGCCTGCTCTGTTATATCCGTCCATAAATCCTCATAACAATGAGTACTAGGAATAAAATTTATTATGTGTATTTCCTTGTGTTTACCTGGTCTCATTAATATATCGAGCTCTAATAAATCCTCGGGAGTCAATGATTCTTTAGCAAGTATTTGACTTACTTGTTGCGTATTGTTGTTTATCATGAGTAATTTTTGTGATGCAGTTGCTAACTTTTGCGCTTCTTCTCGTGAAGATATGCCGCGTGGCGTAACAGTTGCTGCATCTAATAAGCACATATCATTGTGATTACTACTCAACCTACAAAGCACTTCATCTTTGTTGATGTCAAGAAAAGGGAAACGGGGTAAAAACTTATTTTTACCACCATTAGCTCGACACATGAACTCTTCAAAGTTATTATACTTCTTATTTTTGTACCAATCTATGCGATTAGTAGAAAATGGTATTTCTGTCGCTACCTTTGTTGCAAATTTTGGTGTAAAAGGATAGCGCGCTTCTTCTGGGCAATAAGTAGTGTTAAGTACTTGAGAAGACTTGGTATGTATTATAGCATCTTCAACTAGACACTCGGTCTTACTAAGTAGATAAGTTGCTGATGTTCTATTAGTTTGTTGCCAAGTATTTGTACAATATTTGTTAATACAAATTATTATTTTTCTTACTATATTTAAAGTTTTATAATGCTGGTTAATTATATCTTTCTCTTTACGTAACGTAATCACTTGATCAAAAATTTTACTTAATATTTCTTGCGATTTTGTATCATCAAAATTAACAGACTCTTGGCCTAAATACTTATCAATTTCAGTGACTATTTCATTTAAAAACAATTCTTTTGTTATGAACTTAGTAAGAGCTTTGGTTACAACTATTTCAAACCCGTTCAGCAGCTTTTGAGCTTTGTTATGGAATTCATCTTCGGTACATTGTAGCAATGCTGAATTAAGGGAGAAGTATCCATCAACTATAAAATTTATATTAATTTTCTTTTTAACAGCTTCATCAAGAGCGCTTTTAAATACATTGTTATCATCTAGTGTGATTGCTTTGTGTATTTTATTTGTTAATCTTTCGTTTTTCAGTAGTTTTGGCACGAGCTATACCCCAAATAAATTTATATGAGGTGATTATGTGATATTTTGGTTAATTAAGAGTTAAAATAGAAAAAATATTTAATTTTATAGTTTACTTAGCTATTTCTACTTAGTTTTTAACCTATTAGAAATTTCAAATTACACAAAGATCTCTCTTTAATACATCACTTGACTGAAAAAAGGCGACTAAAACACAAGTATATTAGTACGTTTCATTTTCATTGCAGCGTGCTGCTGCTGTCTTAATATCAGCGCATTAAGCATGGAAATCTATAACTCCTAATCTAAATGTTTTTACTTTTTCTGTAACATGATTACTAACAAGTTTTAACTATAGCTTGAATTAATGACTTATCTTTCTGAGGCCGGAGCTCATCTACAAAAATAACATTATGACCGTGATCTTTAAGTCAATCTACAACAAGTCTTTATGCAAGTATTATACATCAAATTGCTATACTTCTTAACAACAACATGCTAAGTTTCAATGGTTTCTGTTGCTTTACTGACAAGCGTATGAATCAAATTGTGCAAATTAATTTTTTGCTTAACTATTACGAGCTTTAACTGACTTGGTATATTTTTCTAGTTAAGATTGACAACAGAGTGAGTTACAATGTAATGTGAGCTATATTATTTGTTAACTTAATATCAAGTGCTGAGATAGAGATCATGAAACTTCCATTGATGCCAAAAGCTACAGCTGTGTGGCTCATTAGTAATACGACCTTAACCTTTGAACAAGTAGCAATTTTTTGTGGAATACACATACTAGAGGTACAAGGCATTGCTGACGGAGAGGTTGCAATTGGAATAATTGGTCAAAATCCATTAATAAGTGGTCAGTTAACCAGCGAAGAAATCAAGCGCTGTGAAAGAGACTCCACGGTCAACTTGCAGCTTACTCATACCTTTGCAATTCAAGCACAGCAAAAGAAGAAAATAGCACGTTACACACCAATCGCTCGTAGACAAGATAAGCCAGATGCTATTTATTGGTTACTGAGAAATTGTCCTAATATTAGCGATTCTCAAATAATTAAGCTGATTGGCACTACTCATTCCACAATCACAGCCATACGCAATAAGTTGCATTGGAACATGGCAAATCTTAGGCAAAAAGATCCAGTCTTGCTTGGTTTATGTACTCAAACTTCTCTTGACCAACTGGTAGGCAGTTTAAATAAACAGAACAATACCAGCACAAACCATTCAGAGATAAGTAAAAATTCTAAGAACTAGAATGACTTTTTTTGGTTAAAAATTAGAGCTCTGTGATGAAAATAATAATTGCAAATTGGAAAATGAACAAAAATTTAGCTAATAGTATTAAATTAGCTGATAAACTGCACACTAAGATATTAGACAATCAGATTAATTGCGAGGTAGTGCTCTGTCCATCTTTTCCATATCTCCAAAGCGTTTCAAATATCATAAAAAATTCTACTATTAAACTTGGCGGTCAAGACTGTAGCTTTGCTGCAGAAGGTTCTTATACAGGTGACATTAGCGCAAATATGCTTGTAGACTCTGGTTGCCAATATGTAATTTTGGGACATTCTGAACGTCGAATATATCATGACGAGTCTTCTGAAAGAGTCAAACAAAAAGCTGAAATAGCGCATGGTAATAACTTAATTACAATCATTTGCATAGGTGAAAACATATATGAAAAAGATAATTGCTTAACACACCAAGTAATAAAAGATCAATTAGCACGTTCTTTGCCACTATCATTGAATGAAAATAATACTATAATCGCTTATGAGCCAGTTTGGGCAATCGGCACCGGTAAGAATCCAACCCTAGAAGAGATAAGCGAGATAAGCGCATATATCACGGAACTTATAAACGATCTAGCAACATCTACTGGTGTTTTTTTTGTAAATAAGCCCAGAATCGTCTACGGCGGATCAGTGACAATGAATAATTGTAAAAGTATACTAAATATACCTACTTTAAACGGTCTGCTTGTCGGTGGAGCGAGCTTAGTATACGAAGAATTTTACGATATCTTAACTCAAATATAGGATAAATATGCAAACAATATTGATGGTCATTCATTTGATTATAGCTGTGTTAATGGTAGGCTTAATTCTACTACAACGTACCAGTGAAGATAGTCTAGGTGGTTTAAGTGGAGGTTCTGGCTTTAGTGGCATAATGTCTGTACGTTCATCAACCACATTTTTTTCACGTATTACCATAATTCTTGCAGTTTTATTTATGGTTAATTGTTTAGTCTTGGCTAATATTTCTGTTAGACAGTCTACAAAGAGTATCGTTTCTGAAATTAATACTACCAAGTCATTATCAATAACCGTGCCGACTGATCATTTAGCAGATAAACTGATAAGTAAGGAAGAAAAACCAGCACTAGTGGCTCAAAATGACTAAATTTATTTTCATTACAGGAGGTGTAGTATCTTCTTTAGGAAAAGGTTTAGCTTCTGCAAGTCTAAGCGCATTACTGCAGGCTCGTGGCTATAAAGCTTGCTTGCGTAAATTAGACCCATACTTAAATGTAGATCCAGGTACTATGAGTCCAAGTCAACATGGCGAAGTGTATGTCACAGAAGATGGCGCGGAAACTGATTTAGACCTAGGGCATTACGAGAGATTTACAGGTGTTAACACTACTAAATGCGACAATATAACTACGGGACAAATTTATTCTACTTTGCTGCAGAAGGAAAGACGTGGAGACTATTTAGGCGCGACAGTACAGGTTATACCTCATGTTACTGATTTAATAAAAGAATTTATTTTTTGTAATACCAAAGGATTAGACTTTGTGTTATGCGAGATTGGTGGCACGGTTGGTGATATTGAAGCACTGCCTTTCTTAGAAGCTATACGCCAAATTAGCAATGAATTGCCACATAATACCGTTAAGTTCATGCACTTAACTTTATTGCCATACATAGCTACAGCCAAAGAGCTGAAAACCAAACCAACACAGCATTCTGTAAAAGAGTTAAGGGCTATAGGTATTCAACCAGATTTATTACTATGTCGTAGTTCTAAGGAGATTTCTGAAAGTGATAAGAAAAAAATTGCTCTTTTTTGCAACGTACGTCCTGAAAATGTTATTGAAGGTTTGGATGTTAAATCAATATATGAAGTGCCTCTTACTTATCATAAAGCTGGGCTCGACAAACAAATTTTAGAGGCTTTTAATATTCATAACGCTAAAATTCCAGATTTAACTAAATGGCAAGAAATTATTACAAAAATACGCGATTCTAAAACTGAAATTACCATTGCAATTATACATAAATACGATAGTAATGATGCTTATTTATCATTAATTGAAGCACTTAATCATGCAGCAATTAATGCTCATGTGAAACTTAATATCAGGTGGGTTAATGCTCGTAAATTAAATGAAGACATACTAGATCAAAAATTTAGTGATGTAGATGCTATTCTGGTACCAGGAGGGTTTGGTAATAACGGTATAGAAGGGAAGATAATGGCAGTAAGGTATGCTCGAGAAAATAACATACCTTATTTTGGTATTTGCTTAGGTATGCAAATAGCAATAATTGAGTATGCTCGCAATATATGCAATTTACCAGATGCTATGTCTACTGAATTTGTAGCGACAAAAAACCCTGTAATTGCTTTAATGGCTGAATGGTACAAAAAAGAAAATATAGAAAAACGCTCAGCAGTAAGTGATCTTGGTGGAACCATGCGCTTAGGTGTTTATGAATGTGTGATATCTCCAGATTCACATACGGCAAGTGCCTATAAAACAAAAACCATACTTGAGCGCCATAGACACCGTTATGAATTCAATATGGATTATTACGATATAATGGCAAAACAAGGTATAAAATTCGTTGGAAAATCACCAGATGGCAATTTGATGGAAATCATAGAATTACCAAATCATCCTTGGTTTGTTGGAGTTCAATTTCATCCGGAATTTAAGTCCAAACCTTTTGAACCACATCCATTATTTTGCTCATTTATTGATGCAGCTAAAACATTTTATTTGAATAGGAAAGATAATAGTGAATCAAAGAATAATTAAACTAGACAAAGTAACAATTGGTAATAGATTACCATTTACTCTAATAGCTGGTCCGTGTCTAATTGAGTCAATGGAGCATGCTTTATTTATGGCTGAATCTCTAGTAAAAATGACAGATAAGCTTGGAATCGGATTTATTTATAAATCATCTTATGATAAAGCAAATCGCAGTAGCGTTAAAAGCATGAGGGGATTAGGTTTAGAGAGATCATTTAAAGTTTTTGAGAGCATTAAGCAGGAATTTAATTGTCCTATTACTACTGATGTTCATACTAGTGAACAATGTGCAATTGTAGCTGATTATGTTGACATTTTACAAATTCCAGCCTTTCTTTGTAGGCAGACTGATTTACTTGAGGCTGCAGCTAAAACTGGTAAAGTGATTAACGTTAAGAAAGGTCAATTCTTAGCCCCATGGGATGTTCACAACATCATTACTAAATTTGATGCTTTTGCAAATCCTAACTTAATGATTACTGAGAGAGGAATCTGCTTTGGTTATAATACATTAGTAAATGATATGCGCGGTATAGAAATCATGGCTGATATGGGTGTGCCTGTAGTATTCGATGCAACGCATTCAGTACAACAACCTGGTGGCAAAGGTGATTCTACAGGAGGAGAAAGAAGATTTGTGTATAGTTTATCTAAAGCAGCTGTAGCTGTTGGTATAGCGGCGCTATTTGTTGAAACTCATCAAGATCCTGACAACGCTCCAAGTGATGGTCCAAACATGGTAAGGCTTGCAGATTTGGAAATTATGCTCAAAAAATTAATGCAATTCGATCGGTTAGCAAAAAGTTCATAAAATGCTGTGTTCAGTTGAGATTTAAAAAATTTAGATTCACTTTTTTGATCTAGAGACTTGCTACTCTGTTATTTTCCAACTGCCATCTGGTTGTCTACACGCTGTACCATAACCTTCTTGAACTTTATTGCCTACAGAAATTTTTTGGGTGAACTCTCTGCAGTATTGACCATGTTGCTGATATGTTTTAACTGGTGTAAAAGAACCATAGTTACCATTATCAGGATTTTTCCAAGTAGTAGACTGACCTGAAGGCGCGTTTTCAAGTGCAGATTGTGAATTTCTTTCCATGCGCATTTTATCTTGCTCATCCATGTAGCTTCCTATTTGATTACCCATAAATCCTCCAGCTAAAGCGCCAAGACCCACACCTAGTATTTGACCAGTGCCTTTTCCAAATTGCGAACCTAAAGCAGCGCCGGCTACAGCTCCAAGCAGAGTGCCTGTTCCCTGTTTATTAACGTTACCATTTTGACCTGCGCAATTGGCAATGAATAACAATGCAACTATTATAGATAAAGTTCTTTTCATATTGTCAGATTCCTAACGTATTGATATCATATCAAAGAGTATAGCATTTAAATTATTTTTGGCAAGACGTTACATTATGGGTGATAAAGAGAAACTAATAATCAAAGCTACCATAGCCTCCATAATAACCGCTTCAATTATAGTAATTGCTAAAATTGTAGCTTGGATTTTTACAGGATCAACAGCTATTTTAGCTTCTCTTACTGACTCTGTATTAGATATTATTTCATCTTTTGTTAATTTTATTGCAGCACGTTATGCTTTGCAACCTCCAGACCATGAGCATAGATTCGGGCACGGCAAAGCAGAAGATTTAGCTATACTTGCTCAATCTACATTTTTTGTTATTTCTGGATTATTTGTGATTGGCATAGCAATTAAGAGAATGATTATTCCTCAGCCACTAGATAATAGCGAAATAGCTATTGGACTAATCTTGTTTGTCATCGTAATAACTGTTTGTTTAATCGCGTACCAATCTCATGTTATTAAGCACACTTCTTCTAGGATTATTAAGGCTGATAGATTACATTATTCTATAGACTTTATTACCAATGGCGCCTTAATTATCTCTTTAGTTTTGTCAAATATTTTTGATAGCACGCTAATTGACCCAATTTTTGCAATTGTAATCGCGATTTATATGTTACATGAAGCCTTAAAACTCATTAAACTAGGATTTCATAATTTGATGGATCATGAAGTTTGCAGTATTGATCGTACTAAAATAAAAGAAATTATCATGTCTCACCCAAGAGTGCTTGGGTTTCATGATTTAAAGACTCGCTATTCTGGTGACAAACCAATAATTCAACTACATCTTGAAATAGATGGCAATGTTTCTTTATATAAAGCCCACACTATATCTGACGAAGTTGAAAATTTAATAAAAAAACAGTTTAAAAATGCTGAAATAATTATACATCAAGATCCAGAAAATGCTATTGAAGAAAAAGAGTTTACATTGCTATGAAATCGACGCAGCAATATTTAATGCAAAAGAGTATCGCGCTTGCTGAAGCTGCTATGCTTAAGGATGAAGTTCCAGTTGGAGCGATTATTGTGGATAGCAGAAATAACAAAATTATAAGTAAAGCATACAATCAAGTCATAAATGGCTGTAATCCAACTGCACATGCTGAGATACTTGCTATCCAGAAAGCTTGTAAAAGATTAAAAAATAATAGACTAGAATTTTGCGATATGTTTGTTACTCTTGAACCTTGCATTATGTGCGCTGGTGCTATTTCTTTTGCACGAATTCGTAGATTATATTTCGCCGCTTATGATCATAAGAGTGGGGCAGTTGAAAGTGGTGTAAGATTTTTTTATACTCAAACCTGTCACCATGCACCAGAAATATATGGCGGTATATTGGAGGAAGATTCTGCAAGTTTACTAAGAAATTATTTTAAAAGTAAGCGTTTATAGATTTGTTAGTAGACTGTTATTTAAAGTTTGCAATATAAGAATAATCTCAGTTCAATATAAGTGTAGCCTTAAAATGATTTTATTTTATACAATCTAACAGTACGACAACATCGGTGATGTATCACTACGATATTCATGTACACATAAAATTTCAGTCAGTGTAATTCGTAGCGATTTCTTTGTTTTCTTGTTTGTATTTCCGGCTTACTGGGCAAAAATCTGATAAAAAACATACATAGTTATTATTAGCCCCTCTCCAACTAAGCTATAATGCACAAATTGACTCTTTTTTCTTAGGTGTGAAGAGCTTGAATATTGCGCTGCTCAACATCAACAAAACACTTGTCAAATTTTAGCTAGATGCATTCAGTAATTATTTTTGAAACTTGATTGAACAAGTCCGTGGTTCAGATATTTTGACTTGTTTATAAAAAGA
>CAMDPW010000026.1 GCA_945905715.1 Rickettsia typhi | reverse complement strand
GGGTGCGACCTCCTCAAGATAAGCAGCATACAAAAATTTTTAAAATGAAGCTTAAGTGTAATGAAAAAGACTTTTTTGTTTTAAACGTTATTGATAAAAGTCTAAATAAAGAATTAAGTGCTGAAAAAATGATTACTGAGGACTATTATTGCTCCTATAATATCCAAACCGTAATCCACAAGAGCAACATCTGGTTTCAAGTACTAGATATGGTAGTTGACTCAGGCAGATTAATATACGAGCCTGCACTGACAAACGCTAAGAAAATGGCTCTTGACTCTACTTACCTATCATGTATTATGGGGTTAATAGTTCTTCATCTATCATAAGTGCAGTAGACGTATTACAGCTAGCTTATCAAGAAGAGTATGCACAGACATTAAAGCAAACAGCTACTACGATAGGCTACATGGCATTACCTAGTCTACTAGCGTATACAGGCTCCACATCTTGGTTTAGTTTGTGGTATTGGTATGGCCACATATAATGCTTATAGCGCCATTACTAATAGCTATTCATTCTACTTAGAAAGGACCACTAGCGACACTGAATATATACTCAGATCAGCTATGGCTTATAGGGACTTAGTACAAACTTTATTAGAGTCTCCATTACAGCAATTATATGATTTTGGTAGTACCACCAAAGGATACGAGATTGAGCTTAACAATATCGCTCTTGCAGCAGAGATAAGAAACCTTAAAAAGCAAATTAGTAGAAGAAAAAGGAGAATTTGGCCAGAAACTCTATAATTACATCTACAAACCATCGCTTGAAGAAAAATATAATCTATTAAATCAAGTGATACAAGGTATTATAACCGAAGAAGAGGGTGAAGCATTAAAATCTAAGCATATTACAAAAATTACCTCGGATAAATATAGCTATGATTATTGTATAGAAATGAAAGATGCTCTGAATAATGATAATGAGAACGATAGTGATAGCAAGAACAGCTGTAGTAAAAATAGTAAAGCAAGTATTTGTTATGAGAGCAACAATACTGGTATCGAACATTATTATTGTTACAATGATGAGAAAAAGCTGTTAGATTACGTTCTTATCAGAGATAGTCATTTTGATGTTGTTGAGATACTGCGATAAGACAGCGATTCCAAAGTTTGGTCTCTCCATCTATATTTGCTACTCGTTGCTGGTTAGAATATTTTAATTCTTTGAGAAAATTTGTTAAAAAGCTATGCCATGGGCTAATTCTTGATTAGTGAAAAAATCGCTGTAGCCAGAAAAATCCAGACACAATCTTTGAAACAGATGACTTATATTTGTCATGCCAAAGCATCGCCTTTTAGAACCTTGTCTTTGTTATTAAGACCCTATAAAAGCTGCTGCTATCGCGATTTACAAGATATTCCGCTTACGAACAGCAACTCGCAATATAGCTGAAAGCACTGTCCTATATTCCTAGATTTCATAGGCGCGATTAGTGCCTAGTTGCGCAATTACTACATAGCATAAATCCTTGATTATCAACGGATCTTTATAATAAACACCGTTTTTTGCAATTTTGCTAAGTATTTAATCAGTGACAGCGCTAAATAAACAAAAGAGTATATAGTAAAAAAAACACTCTGGCATTACGAGCATTATTTTAACAATGTAGATGATGTAGCAGAAGATTTACTAAAATAATATCTATATACTCAAGTAGCTATACTCAAAAGCATCCAAGTAGATGGCTTGTTATTCGCATCAATTTTCTTTAATATGCTCTTCAACTATATTACGCAATTTGAGGTGATTACATTTTAAGCCTAAAACATTACTTCTCTTCTTTATTTGTGATAAGCTTAGTAATAGATTGCTTATGTCCTGAAACATCAATAGTTACTGTATCATCCTTTAAATCAGTAATTGTGATAATAACAAAATAGCTGTCAATCTGCCTTGCAGCAAGAATTAGCCTGTTACAGTTTTTAATTGTTTCAGAGGTATGAGTATATAATAGCTATTCTGCAATCTTGATTGAAAAACGTAAAACATAATTCTAAATGTGTTGCCTGAGGAAATGCTGTGTTTAGGCTCACATACTGTGAAAGTCAATCTTTCTTTGACTGTGCAATTTTTATATCCACTCAGCTCTCACGGCCACATAATACTCCAAAATAACAGTACTTAGTTTCTGTTGAGCTTTTCTCTGTTAATTCAAGAATCAGAAATCTCTATGATCGTTTTCAATGTTTTTATAATAACCTATACAAAATGAAAATTGTTACCTAATATTATGACGTTTCTCTTTACTTATGGCCACGTAGCTATCGGCGGTAAAGACATTAGAATGGCTTCAATATTGCCATCTGTCATCAAACCAAATTTAGTCCCGCGATCATATAGTAAGTTAAATTCAACATATCTACCACGCTTAATAAGCTGTTGTTTCCGTTCCGCTTTCGTCCACAGTGTATTCATATGCTTTCGTGCTATAAGCTGATACGTTTCTAAAAATACTCTTCCCACATCTTGTGTGAATGCAAAATCTTGGACAAAATTACCGGTATTTAGATAATCATAAAAAATACCACCCACACCTCTCGACTCACCTCTATGAGGCAAATAAAAATATTCGTCACATTCGCGGCTAAATTTTGCATAATAGGAAGAATCATGATGATTGCACATTTGTCTTAAATTATAATGAAAGAGCTCAGTATCTTCTGTGTTTGGAAATATCGGCGTTAAGTCCATACCACCACCAAACCAAGTTTTCCCAGTGGAAATATAACGAGTATTAAAATGCACTGCTGGCACTAAGGGAGATTTCATATGCGCCACTAGCGAGATCCCGCAAGCAAAAAAATCAGCGCATTTATCAGCTCCTGGAATTTGCTTGCATAATTCTTCAGAAAGTTTTCCATAAACTTGCGATACATTAACTCCTACTTTCTCGAAAAACCTACCATTCATTAGAGACATGACACCGCCACCTCCTCCTGGCCGATCCCAATTTCTTCTCTTAAATTTACCAGCAACTGAAGAACTATTAAGTAGCTCTAATTCAAGCAACTCGAATGCAGCACAGATATCATCACGCAACTTTTGAAACCATTCAAAAGTCTGGTTTTGTTCTTCAGTAAAATTAATTTGCGCTATCATCTTGCTATCTTGCGTTATTGTGGCTAATAAAACTCATAACTTGCTCAAAAAAATTTAAGGTTCTGTTTAAGCAAACCAAAGTAGCTAACAAATAAAATGCTTTGATTTGTTGGCCTAGAATAATCTGCGCCATAATACTAACTAGTCAACTCTTTGGTTGTTTTAACGTCAATCGCTACACAACCAGTCTAATGCTTTGCCATATGCACATCAATAAATGAAAATAAATATGTTGACCTATCTGTTAGATAACCACTCTATTCTATTGTGACATTTTTTTATTACAACTGTTTTCTTATACATAACGCAGCCATTTTTTGTAGTTTTTAGACTCCAGTATCAACATTTAGTTCTAATTCTTGTAATAGTTTTTTCATTTCATGATCGTCTTTTACGTATGATCGTTCAGCTTGATATGTAGTTAACACTTCATGCTCCAACGGAGCTGAGCCTTCTTTAAATGCCTCTTCAATAATATTAATTGCTTCGGTATATTCGTTGATTAATCTGCCATTAGTGATATCAACTTTATACAGATTAATTCCAGGAACTAATTTGAATTCTTTATCTTGAGAATTTACTAAGATTTTTTGAGCAATATCATTAAAGATAGGTACAGCAAGAGTAGCCCCTGTCACTTTATTACCAAGCGTCTTTGGTTGATCAAAACCTACAAATACACCGATAACTAAATCTGGTGTAAAGCCAATATACCAAGCATCCTTACTATCATTTGTAGTTCCAGTCTTACCCCCAATTGTTATACCGGGCACACTTATCTTTTTGCCAGTTCCTCGTTTACTTACGCCATTTAAAATTGAGATTAATTGATATGCACTTTGTGCATCTACGACTCTCTCATAATTCTCTGTAACAGTTGGCGGTAAAATATCTTTAATATCACCAGTATGCTGACTTGCATCACATTGGTCACACTTGCCATGAACTGATCTGTATACAGTCTTGCCATTTCTATCTTGTATGCGATCTATAAATATCGGCTCAACACTATGTCCTCCATTAACAATAATAGCATATGCATTAGTAAGTTTGAGTAGCGTTGTGTCGATTGTTCCAAGCGATGATGATAATTCAGTAATTGGTTTATCGTATATACCTAGTTTTTGTGCTGTTTCAGAAATTTTTTTAATACCTAGTTTTTGTGCAAGTCTAATTGTAGGAATGTTTCTGGATTTTTCTAAGGCCACTCTAAGAGTAATTGGTCCAAGAAAATTATCTCCATAATTTTTTGGTTTCCACGTAGGTAAATTGTAACCTTGAGAAAGCTCAATTGGAGAATCTTCTATTATAGTAGATGGAGTAAAGCCATTCTCCAATGCTGATAAATATACAAAAGGCTTAAATGCTGATCCCGGCTGTCTTAAGGCTTGTGTAGCTCTATTAAATTGACTAACTTTATAGCTAAAACCTCCTACCAAAGCTAAAACTTTTCCATTATCAGGACTCATAATGACCACGCTACCATTGACTTCCGGTACTTGCCTCAAAAAACAATATGCGTCGTTAGTAGTAGTAGGTTCAATATATATTACATCTCCAATCATAAACAATTGCTCTGGGGTCTTTTTTGTCCAAGCCATTGACTTAGTAGTGATATACAACACTTGTCCATTGATCAAACTAACCTCAATCAAGGTTTTTGTGATTTTAAGAACTACCGCTAAGCGCCAAGTGCTAACCGGCATCGAAATAATTTGACTTTGTTTAATAAGATCCTTTGGCCAATTTTCAGTAATACTTATGTGTGTAATTGGCCCTTTATAGGTAGTATTTTGAGCGTATTGAGTAAGATGTCTCTGCAACGCTTCTTGAGCTATCGCTTGTAATTTTGGCTGGCAAGTGGTATAAATACTCATTCCATTTTTGTATAAAGCATCAACCCCGTATTGATCAACTATGGTCCGCCTTACTTCTTCCGCGAAATAGTCTTCTTCAATAGTCTCATGGAATGAATAAGACTTTAATTCTATCGAATTTTCTAGAGCAGACTCAAGTTCTTTTTGGCTAATAAAGCCATTTTCAAACATTTTATTTAGCACCCAATTTCTTCTACCTAGCGCTTTATCATAATCGTAAAAAGGATTGTATTTAGACGGAGCTTTCGGTAAAGCCGCGAGCATGGCTGCTTCTTCTAAATTTAAATCTTCTACAGATTTATTAAAATAAAAAAGTGCTGCTGAACCTATACCATAAGCATGATGACCTAGAAAGATTTGATTAAGATACAATTCCAAAACACGATCTTTACTAATAGTCGCATTAATTCTAAATGATAGAATAGCCTCTTGAATTTTTCTTTTAATAGACTTTTCGTCTGAAAGTAAGAAGTTTTTTACTACTTGTTGAGTAATTGTTGATCCACCTACCAAAGACTTTCCTTTATTAATACTTAAAATATTTTGAACAAAAGCTCTAGCAATACCCCTAAAATCAATCCCATTATGTTTATAATAATTTCCATCTTCTGCAGCTAAAAAGGCATTTACTATCTTTTTAGGAATCACTTCAAATGGAATAAAAATACGATGTTCATACGCATATTCAGAAATCAACTGATCATTAGCAGCATAAAGTCTGGTTGTCGTTGGCGGAAAGTAGTCATATAGCCTGTCGTAACTAGGTAGTTCCCTAGCATAAAAAATAATCAGAGAAATAATGATTGTCGAAACCAGAATTAGTCCGTATACTAAACTGGAGATTATAAATTTTAAAATTTTACTCATGCTTGATTCAGCGTTTTCAATGTAATGATTTGTATCTCATAGTAAAGTTTTATTGCATAAATAACAAAAGATAATTACTATCTTTTTATTTAGGAGATAAAAATAAGTATAAGTATTTAGAGTTATGGCTCAAAATAGAGGAAATTCATAAAATCTCATTAGTCTCTAATGAATAATCATTTGAAAAACTTCTTGTTTTTAGACTAGTGACGATTTTTGTATTAGTTTTAAGAATTAATATTTGAAAATTAATAAGCTATATTTAGGTAATGAATTGATAAATTTGCACAAAAAATTAGCACTTATGTGTAAACTGTGTGTTTTGACATACCGACATCACAAATGTTTTTTACACCGCAAAACCACCTTTTTTAACTAAGCTACCTGCTTTAGTGTATTATTTAGATCTATCTGGCCATAATCGTTTAGAATTTTTTGCGTTAATCGTATTTTAAATGATTAACACTAAGTAATATATTAAGATTTAGGAAATTTATGGCAAAGAAGATTTTAGTTGATGGGTTATATCCTGATGAAACCCGTATAGCAATTTTAGAAAATGGAAGATTAGAAGATTTTGATTATAATACTGCTTCTAAAAAACTAATAAAAGGCTGTCTTTACTTAGCAAAAGTAACAAGGGTAGAGCCATCTCTGCAAGCGGCATTTATTGATTATGGAAGCGATAAACATGGCTTTATTCCGTTCGCAGAAATTCATCCAGATTACTACAATATACCTATACAAGACAAACAAGCAATACTAGAGCAAGTCAAAATCAATGCCTCAACCACTACTAATGAGTTTATCGAGAAAGATCAATCTACGGTAAACGAGGTTCGGCTCCAAGCACAAGAATCAGAAAGTTCTCAAGAAGAAAATGTTGCAAGTGATACTGCGGAGATCTCATCAGTTGATGAGCATTATTTAGAATGCATTAAAAAACAATATAGTTCTAAGTATAGAATTCAGGAAGTTATCAAAAGAAACCAGATTTTACTTGTGCAAGCAATTAAAGAAGAAAGAGGTAATAAAGGCGCTTCTTTTACAACTTATATATCTCTAGCTGGAAGATATTGTGTAATCATGCCTAATAGCAATTCTTTAGGAGGCATCTCACGAAAAATTGCTAACGTTGAAGATCGTAAAAGATTAAAGCACATCGTCGATGAAATAAATAATAACAATGATATAACAGTTATTATTCGCACAATTGGTCAGAATAGAGATAAATCAGACATTATTCAAGATTACGAATATTTGATCAAATTATGGAACGGCATTAGAGAAAAGACCCTTTCGTCTAACGCTCCTGATTTTATTCACGCTGAAGATGATATTATTAAAAGAATCATTAGAGATGTATACGATGATCAAACTGATGAAATTTTAATCCAAGGAAAAGAAGTGTACGATTCAGCTTGCAATATTTCAAAAATAATGGTGGCAAGTGATAACGTTAAAATTCGAGAATACAAAGAAAAACTCCCAATATTCACCAGGTACCATATCGATGAACAAATAGCTAATTTATACAATCAAATTGTATATCTTGAATCAGGTGGCTACATAGTAATTAATCATACCGAAGCACTAATAGCCATTGATATTAATTCTGGTAAAGCAACTTCAGAAAGAAATATTGAAGAAACCGCTACTAAAACCAACATTGAAGCAGCTAGAGAGATCGCAAGACAAGTCAAGCTCAGAAATCTGTCAGGTCTTATTGTGATTGACTTTATTGATATGAGTGACTCCAAAAACAAACGCTCAGTTGAACGCACTATGCGCGACATGTTCCATCATGACAAAGCAAAAATTCAAATAGGTAATATTAGTACTTTTGGCTTGCTTGAAATGTCAAGACAAAGACTTAAGCCGAGTTTCCTAGAGTCAAATACGGCTATCTGCTCTCATTGCAACGGCAAAGGCGTCACTCGTTCAGCTGAAGCAAACGCTCTAATGATCTTGCGTACAATAGAGAGCGAAGTATGTATGGCTAGAATACAGCTCTTAAATATATATGCTCATCCCGAATCTGTATTACATTTGCTCAATTATAAAAGATGCAGCATTAATGAAATTGAGAACAGGTACAAATTATCTTTAGTCTTTCATCAAGATATTAACATGAGCGTTGACAGCTTTGCTATTGAAAATATTAACGCTCCTAAACTTGTAACTAAATCCTCTGGAGATCGCGTATTCACAAAAGAAGCTTTAGCTAATGTTTCAAAAACAACCAAAGACTCCAAAAATAGTGGAGACACAAATATTAATAAAATAGACGGTCAAGAAGTATATAGTGATCAAGACATCAAACAACGTAATAACCGTAAAAGATCAAGGTATCGTAAAAAATTTAATAAACATTCATCGCCAGATCAATCTACATCTTCAGAAGGAACAAGTAATCCGCCGGCTCAAGTAGCTGAATAGATTTATGAAAAAGCTTAATTTTGTTATTGCTATTGATGGTGCATCTGCTTCAGGCAAAGGTACTTTGGCTAAATTATTAGCTAATTATTTTGATTGTAATTATTTATCAACTGGTAATATTTATAGATTACTAGCTCAAAAAGCGTTGCAGCAAAATATAGCAATTGAAAATACCTATCTACTATCAGAGCTTGCTCGGTATTTACCGCTCGCTGAATTACACAACCACACTCTTGCTGATGAAAAAATTGCCAGTATAGCATCGCAGATCGCTGTAAAACAAGCGATCAGGGAAATTCTAAAAAAAATTCAAAAAAATTGGGTAGCAAAGCAAAAAATTGCTATCATTGAAGGGCGTGATATTGGTACAGTTATTTGTCCTAATGCTGATATCAAAATCTTTATTACCGCTAGTCTAGAGGTAAGAGCCAAAAGAAGATATATTGAGTTGCAAAGTAAGTCAAATAACGTTACATATGAAGAAATTTATAATGAATTAAGAACACGTGACCAAAGGGATTCATCGCGCATTGCTTCGCCATTAAGAAAAGTGGATGATGCATTTTTGTTAGACAATACTGACATGAGTATTAATGAAGTCTTCAAAAAAGCACTGTCACTTATAGAAAATAAGTTGACAATCTAATTTCTAAAAGGTACTTAACCTTTATAGTGATTTTTATAACCGTTTATCAATTTAGATAAGCAATTGTTTAACCTTTAGAAATTAATCAAACCTATTATGACAAACCAAACCAATGAAAACTCTTTTCAAATTAATGAAAATTTTGCCGAATTATTTGAAAGTTCACTAAAACAAAATGTCAAAAAAGAAGGATCATTAATTAAGGGTACTGTTGTTGAAGTAGGAAGCGATGTGATCACTGTTGATATTGGTTTAAAAACTGAAGGTAGAATTGCTTTAAGAGAATTTATAAGAAATGGCGTCCTAGAAACGCCACAAATCAACGACATTATAGATGTCTATTTGGAGTCGTACGAAAACCGCCAAGGAAGACTAGTATTGAGTAGAGAAAGAGCAATCCGTGAAGAATCTTGGATTATGCTAGAAAAGGCCTTAGAGCAATCTCAGCCAGTTGAAGGCGTAATATTTGGCAGGGTAAAAGGTGGTTTAACTGTTGACTTAAACGGTGTTATAGCTTTCTTGCCAGGCAGTCAAATTGATATCCGCCCGATTAAAGATGTCAACCCGCTTATGGGTATAATACAACCATTTATGATTTTAAAAATAGATCGTACACAAGGAAATATAGTCGTCTCTAGACGCGCAATTATTGAGGAATCTAGACAAGAAGCCAGGAATGAAATGTTGTCTCAAATTCAGGAAGGTCAGGTCTTAGAAGGCGTAGTAAAGAACATCACAGATTACGGCGCGTTTATTGATCTGGGTAGTATTGATGGTTTACTGCATGTCACTGATATTTCTTGGAATAAAATCTCGCATCCATCAGAATTATTGGCTTTTGGACAAACAGTCAAAGTAAAAATTATTAAATTTGATGAAAAAACCAAACGCGTCTCACTTGGTATTAAGCAATTAGATCCAAATCCATGGGAAGGTCTAGAGAAAAAATTCCCAATCGGTACTCAAATGAAAGGCAAAATCACAACTATCACTGATTATGGCGCTTTCGTTGAGCTAGAGTCTGGAATAGAAGGATTAGTACATGTTTCAGAAATGACCTGGTCAAAAAATAATCTTCATCCTAGAAAGCTAGTAACTGAAGGTCAAGAAGTGGAGTTTGTGATTCTCGATATTAATGTTGATAAGCACAGAATCAGTTTAGGCATGAAACAATGCATAAATGATCCTTGGAAACAATTTGCAGAACAATATCCTGTTGGCACCGTACTTGAGGGAGAGATTCGTAACGTTGTTGAATTCGGCCTTTTTGTTGGTATAAGCGATGATGTTGATGGTTTAGTACATATTTCAGATATATCTTGGAGTGAAGCCCCTGAAGAAGATTTAAAGAAATACAAAAAAAATGATGAGATCAAAGTAGTAGTCTTGGCGGTAGACCCTGAAAAAGAAAGAGTAAGCTTAGGTATTAAGCAATTAATCGATGATCCATTTGAGAGTGTATTCGCAAACCTCAAAACTGGTAGTATAGTGACATGCACAATAATATCAGTAGAAGATAGCGGCATAAATGTTGAAGTTGCACCTGAAGTAACTGCTTTTATTAAAAAATCAGACTTATCAAGCGATAAAATTGAACAACGACCGGAGAGATTTGCTGTAGCAGATAGAATCGATGCAAAGGTTGTGTCTTTAGATAAAACTAATCGTAAATTAACCCTATCTATTAAAGCATTGGAAGATGAAGAAAAGAAAAAGGCAATTGCTGAATATGGCTCAACTAGTAGTGGCGCAAGCTTAGGTGATATATTAGGTGCTGCAATTAGCAAGGCTGAACAAAAGAAAAATGATCAATAAGTTTATTTCTTAGGACATTTTCATGACTTGACCAGTTATTTGATGACTTAAAAACTGTAAAAATACCTTAGGTATAAAAAGTGGATGAAAAGTAAAATTATGGCCAATATGTCTGATTACTTATTGGATAGACTAAGCCTGAAGTCAAAATTGTTGTTTTGGCGTATGATTGCTTTGGTTATACTGACTTTACTAATTTTATATACCATCTTTGATTTGAGTAACAAACCTTCTTCTACATTACAAAGCCCATTCATTGCACGCATCAGTCTTACAGGAGAGATAGTAGAGGATCGAAAACGTGAGCAGATTTTAAATAAATTAGCCAAAAATGATAAGGTTCAAGCAGTTATACTTCATTTGAATACGCCTGGAGGTACGGCATATGGGGGTGAAAGTCTTTTTTATTCAATCCGCAAAATTGCCAGCAAAAAACCAGTTGTAGCGATCGTTGGAACCTGCGCAGCTTCTGGAGGATACATGTCAGCAATCGCTGCTGATGTAATTTTTGCTAGAAATACCAGCATTGTAGGATCTATCGGTACTATAATTATTACCGAGGAAATTAGCGAACTCTCTAAAAAATTAGGCGTGGAATTTATTGTGTATAAATCTGGAGATTTAAAAGCCGAACCTTTATTCACTCACAAACCGTCAGAAAAAGTTAAAGAGATTACTATGCAATCTGTTATGGACAGCTATAATATTTTTGTTGACATGGTCATTGATCGTAGAAAATTATCAAAAAATGAAGTGCTGCCGCTAGCTGATGGTAGAATTTTTACTGGACATCAAGCTTTACAAAATAAATTAATCGATGCGATAGGTGGTGAAGGCGAGGCGGTAATCTGGTTAGAAGATCATAAAAATATTGCCAAGGATATAAATATCAAAGATATATCGCTACAAGATAAAGAAGAGATGTTTTCAAAATTCATTGCTCCATTGAATAAAATCAATATGACTTTTGATCATGTGATAAATTTTTTAAAACCAGTACAAACTTCTTGGATGATCAAATAACGTGACCACAAAAAGACAATTAATCAATCTACTGACAGCAAAAAATACTCAATTATCTACCAACCAGGCATCAGACATTGTAGACATTTTTATTAAATTTCTAACCTCTGCTTTAGTTGATAGTCAAAGAATAGAAATTAGAGGATTCGGCACTTTTAGTATTAGAAAAAGAAATTCCAAATATATACGCAATCCGCAAACAAATCAAATAATACAATCTAACTGCATGAATCGCGTTTATTACCGCTCTAGCAGAAACATTTTCTTAATATATCCATAAAAACTATTGTGGTTTTCAAAATTTATTGATATATTCTTTAATTAAGAGTTGTAAATTTAATTAGACAGAGGCGGGATAACCCGCCTTTTTCATTAAATGTAACGTGTATGCAGATAGAGCAAAAAATTCATGAAATACTTGAGCGATCCTTACTTGGACTGGGCTATGAGATTGTTAAGATAAAATATCTTAACAAAGGCAAAGCCAATGTATTACAGGTGATGATTGAACGAACAGATCAAAAACCAATCACTGTTGATGACTGTGAGAAAGCAAGTCACGCAGTATCAGCGCTATTAGACGTTGAAGATCCTATTAGTAATGCTTACAATCTTGAGGTGAGCTCAGCAGGAATTGATCGCCCTCTAGTCAAGCTAAAAGATTATGTTAAATACAAAGGGTACGACATTTCTGTGTGTTTATTTACACCATTAGATAGCAAAAAAAATTTCCAAGGAAAATTAGAGAAAATTATTGAGAATAATGTCGTAATAAATACAGGAACAGTAAGACACCAGGTAAGCATTCAAAATATTGCTTCAGCAAAATTAGTGTTGAATGAAAAACTTTTAAAAAAAATTGAGCAAAATAGCAATTAGAGGTAAGTACTATGAATATTGGCAATAGCGAAATGATACAAATTGCAGATGCAGTGGCACGCGATAAAGGTATATCGCGTCAATCAATAATTAATGCTATGGAACAAGCAATTCAGGTAGCAAGTCGTAAAAAATATGGGCACGAGAATAATATTAGGGTCAGCATCAACCCTCAATCAGGCGAAACTAAAATTAATCGTGTACTTGAAGTGGTTGAGTTAGTAGAAATTCCAGGTAGTCAAATATCACTTGAAGATGCCATACATAAATACCAAGATATCAAAATTGGCGAAGAAATTATTGAGCAATTACCACCGATTGATATAGCTAGAGTGGTAGCTCAAAGCGCTAAGCAAGTAATAATCCAGAAAGTACGTGAGGCAGAAAGAGATCGTCAATATGAGGAATTTAAAGATCGTATTGGCGATATAGTAAGCGGTACTGTGCGACGTATTGAATTCGGCAATATTATTATTGAGTTAGGCCGTGGTGAGGCTATATTACGCAGAGAAAATGCGATTAAAGGTGAGTTATTTAAGATAAATGATCGTATTAGAGCTTACATAGAAGATGTACGCAATGATAATAAAGGTCCTCAAATAATTTTATCAAGAACTAGTCCGCGATTTGTAGAAGCATTATTTGCTCAAGAAGTTCCTGAAATTTATGATCGTGTTATTAAGGTTCAATCTGTAGCTCGCGAACCTGGATCTAAGTCAAAGATTGCGGTTTATACCAATGATTCATCGCTTGATCCAGTTGGCTCATGCGTTGGAGTACGTGGTTCAAGAGTACAGGCTGTTATTAATGAGCTTCATGGCGAAAAAATTGATATTATTCAATGGAGCAATGATCCAGCAACCTATGTTATTAATGCATTAACCCCTGCAGAAGTTACTAAAGTAGTGATTGATGAAGACAATAAACGCATTGAAGTAGTGGTACCGACCGAGCAATTAAGTATTGCTATTGGTCGTCGCGGTCAAAATGTGCGTTTAGCATCTCAATTAACTGGTTGGAACATAGACGTTATGACTGAAGAAGAAGAATCAAAACGTCGTGTTGAAGAATTTAATTACGCTTCTAAGTTATTCATTTCCGAGCTTGGAGTAGAAGAGGTACTAGCACAACTGTTAGCTGTAGAAGGATTTGCATCATTAGAAGATATAGCATATACTTCGTTTGAAGACTTGTCTTCAATCGAAGGCTTTGATGCTGAGCTCACTAAAGAGCTAATTAGCAGAGCCAAGCAAGCTGTAGAAATAAAAAGCAAGTACTTACTTGATCTTCTTCATACCTTAGGTGTAGAGGACAATCTGCTACAATTAGTAAATCTTAACTTACAGCAAATGCATATACTTGCTGATAATGGCGTAAAAAAAATGGAAGACTTGGCTGATTTAACTATAGAAGAATTTATACAAATTCTACCTAACAGCAACTTATCTTCTGTAGAAATCAGTGACATTATTAAGAAAGCTAAGGAGCTTGACCAAAATTTAAAGAGTGATAATATTTAGTTAGTAATTGAGATTAAAAATGACCGAACAAGATGATTGTCCTAAGCTAAAGCTAGATAGACCTAGACTAACTGTATCACCTGGAGCAATGGACAAGTATAAATTGCAATCTAGTGCTAATAGAAAATCTATTGTTGTTGAAGTAAAGAAAAAAAGAGCCTCTGGACCACAGAACGCAGGCCATCTTTTGCAAGATGAGCAACATAATACACAAACAACTACTGATACCCCTGAAAATAGTAGATTAGAATTGCTTAAACGAGCGGTAAGCGATGCACATAAAGAAAAGATCTACAAAGAAGATCAAGCTCCCAGATCTGAGCTTCAACTTGCCGGCGAGAATCACGAAACTACTGCAGAAGTTACACAAGAATCAGCAGCCATTTTAGAAGATATAGTGCCTGTAGTAAATTCTTCTCCTAGGAGTGACTCATCTTTGAAAAAAGAAGCAAAACATTATACAAACGACAATCCAGTCACTGGTGATAAGGAAGAAAAGCTTGGTAAAAAACTAGATGACAAACAACCAATAAATCGTTCTAGATACGAGATTGGTAAACGCAGTTCTTCAAAAGTCACTATACAAAATATTGAGCGCGAAGAAGAGCGTAGTCGGAGTTTTTCTTCTATTAAAAGAGCCAGAGAAAAAGCGCGTCGCGCTCTTTATTTAAACAAAACAGAGGAACCAGAAAAACAAATTAAAGAAGTGATTCTTCCTGAAATTATCACTATTGCAGAACTTGCTTCAAGAATGGCAGAGCGAGGCACTGAAGTTGTACGCACTTTCATGAAACTGGGGATGATTGTAAATATCAATCAAACAATAGATGCTGATACTGCTGAATTAATTATTCATGAATTTGGTCACAAAATTAAAAGAGTAACTGAAGCTGATGTTGAGAATATTCTTACTGCAGAAACTGAAGACCAAACTAAATTGATTAACCGTCCACCTGTTGTAACGGTAATGGGACATGTGGATCACGGCAAAACTTCACTTCTTGACGCTTTACATTCAACTGATATTGCTCTACATGAAGCTGGCGGTATTACCCAACATATTGGCGCTTATCAAGTGCAACTAAAAACAGGAAAACTAATAACATTCATTGATACTCCTGGCCACCAGGCATTTACTGCAATGCGTGCTAGAGGAGCAAAAGTCACTGATATTGTAATTTTAGTCGTAGCAGCTGATGATGGCATTAAAGAGCAAACTATAGAAGCTATTAATCATGCGAAAGCAGCTGGAGTACCAATTATTGTTGCAATTAACAAAATTGATGTACCAAGCGCTAATCCAACTCGCATACTTAATGAATTGTTGCAACATGAATTAGTTTGTGAATCCATGGGTGGCGATATTATGGTATTTGAAATTTCTGCACTAAAAAAAACTAATCTAGATAAGTTAATGGAAGGTGTATTACTACAAGCGGAAATGTTGGATTTGAAGGCTGATCCATTAACTAAAGCGCGTGGTGTTGTCATTGAATCAAAAATTGATAAAAATAAAGGTGTAGTAGCAACTCTGTTAGTACAAAAAGGTACATTAAAAATTGGTAATATCCTGATTGCCGGCGCTCATTCTGGTAAAATTAGAGCTATGACTGATGATAAAAATAGAACCTTAGAGACAGCTGGTCCATCTATGCCTGTAGAGATTTATGGTTTAAATGGTTCTCCAGAAGCAGGCGAAGACTTTGTAGTGGTCACTACAGAAAAACAAGCCAGAGATATAAGTGAATATAGACTGCGCAGAGCAAGAGAACTCAGAACCTCTACTACCTCAAAAAGTACATTGGAAGAGTTATTTGCTAAAGCCTCTGGTGAAAGTATAGTAAAAGAGCTATCATTAGTAATAAAAGGCGATGTGCATGGCTCAGTAGAGGCAATTGTTAGCAGTTTAGAAAATTTATCTACTAATGAAGTTAAGGTAAGAATATTACATAGGGCAGTTGGTGGTATTAATGAATCAGATATTTCCTTAGCTGAAGCATCGAATGCTATAGTTGTTGGTTTCAATGTCAGAGCTAATGAACAAGCTAAAAAACTTGCTATTAAATGCAATGTTAACATAAGATACTATTCTATTATCTATAATTTACTTGATGATATCAAGCTCATGCTCAGTGGTATGCTTTCCCCTAGAATTCGTGAAGAATATCTTGGCTTGGTAGAAATTAGAAAAATTTATAACATTACTAAGCATGGTAATATTGCTGGCTCATTTGTGTTAGATGGTATAGTCAAGCGCGGTGCCAAAGTACGCTTACTACGTGATGATATTGTGATATATGAAGGAAAATTAAAAACTCTAAAACGCTTCAAAGACGATGCTAAAGAAGTGCAATCTGGTTATGAATGTGGTATTGCTTTTGAAAATTACGAAGATATTAAAGAAGGCGACAAAGTAGAAGTATTTGAGTTAATTGAAGAAAAAAGAACCTTATAGATAATGTTATTAAAATTACACAAAGAACCTATTTCCAATAGGCAATTGAAAGTAGGTGAAATTATTAGAAGAGTACTGATTGAGATTTTTATTCATGATCTTTATGACCGGATAATTGAAGAGGCTAGATTAACCGTAACTGAGGTTAAAGTTTCGCCTGATCTTAAGCAAGCAAATGTTTATATCTCACCTTTATTTGGTAAAAATATAAACCGAAAGGAGTTAATGTTGCATTTAAAAAGTCTCAATCCTAAAATTCGTTACTTGGTTACTAATAAAGTGAAATTACGTTCTTCTCCAGAAATTAAGTTTAAATATGACAATAGCTTTGATGAAGCAGCAAAAATTCAAAAACTGCTTGATAATTAATACATTATGGAAGCACAAACAGTATTATCTGGCTGGTTGGCTATTGACAAACCGTCTGGAGTATCTTCAAGTCAAGTAGTAACCATAATAAAGCATCATTTGCAAAGTTATAAGACTTGGAATGGTCTTAAAATAGGTCACGCTGGTACCTTGGACCCATTTGCTAATGGCGTCTTACCGATTGCAATTGGCGAGGCAACTAAAACTATTAATTTTGTACAGAGTTTCCTTAAGGAGTACATATTTGATATGCAGTTTGGTCAGCAAACTGATACACTTGACCCAGAAGGTCAAATAATACAAATATCTCAATTTATGCCAAGTAAAAAAGATATAGAAGATATATTACCCCAATTTACTGGGAAGATTTGGCAAATACCACCGTGTTTTTCAGCGTTAAAAATTAACGGTGAAAGAGCTTACACTCTAGCAAGAGAAGGAAAGAAGTTTGAATTAGCCAAAAGACAAGTTGATATTTACTCTTTGGAGCTACTAGAGTTTTGTTTTACATCAAATTCTGCAAAACTAAAGGTAACCTCTGGTAAGGGAACATATATACGCTCACTTGCCAGAGATATAGCCATTGCTCTTGGCTCTTGTGCATATGTTTCTTCTTTGAGAAGAATAAAAGTAGGGTTATTTTGTGAAGAAACGCTAATTTTACTAGAAAACATAGAACAAATAGTGCATAATGGCATATTCGAAAGAAAATTATTGTCGGTTGATGTAGTACTGGACGACATCCCGGTGTTGTTGCTTTCCAAAGATAAAGTATCTCTCATTAAGAATGGTCAGGCTGTTCCAGTGAGCGATTACGATCAATGTACGGTATTATTGGTAAAATCAAATAATTTACCAATTGCTTTAGGAAGCGTAACAAACGGCTACTTCAAACCTACTAGAGTATTTAACCTATAATTAAGAGAGGCATAGATGTCGATCAATTTAGAACGTAAGCAAGAAATCATACAAACTTATAAACTTGGTGATAATGATACTGGTTCAACAGAAGTGCAATGCGCTATCTTAACAGAAAGAATAAATAACCTAACTGAACACTTCAAAACTAATAAAAAAGATTTCCATTCAAGAAGAGGTTTGCTAATGTTAGTGAGTAGAAGAAGAAAATTATTGGATTACATGAAACATAAGGATCTAAGTGGGTATGAAAAATTAATTAAAGCGCTTGGATTACGTAAATAAGAATTGCAGAAGGATATATTAGATGTTTAATGTTATACGCAAAGAAGTTGATTGGGCAGGAAGAAAATTAATCCTAGAAACAGGTAAAGTAGCAAAGCAAGCAGATGGCGCAGTCATGGTTTCGTATGGTGAAACTTCAGTGTTATGCACAGTTGTTGCACAAAAAACTCCAGATACGGGAAAAGATTTTTTTCCGCTGACTGTGCATTACAAAGAAATGTATTTTGCTGCTGGAAAAATTCCTGGAGGATTTTTTAGAAGAGAAGGAAAGCCGCCGGAAAAAGATGTTTTAACTTCACGTTTAATTGACCGCCCACTTAGGCCTTTGTTTCCTAAGTATTTCTATAATGAAGTACAAATCATATGCACGGTATTATCTTATGATGGAATAAATGATTCTGATATAGTAGCGTTGATTGGCGCATCTGCAGCTCTCGCGATTTCTGGCATACCATTTGCTGGTCCAGTAGCTGCATCAAGAGTGGGTATAATCGATGGTGAATTCGTCTTAAATCCTTCAATAAAAGATTATTCACATTTAAGTTTAGACTTAATTGTAGCTGGTACTCAAAACTCAGTATTGATGGTGGAATCAGAAGCTTCTGAGTTGTCAGAAGAAAAAATGTTAGAAGCGGTAGTATTTGGTCATAAAGCCATGCAGCCTATAATAGAAGCCATTACCGCATTAGGTAAGGAAGTGAATAAGTCTATTATGATAAAGCCACATTTAAAAGATACCGCCAAGCTAGCGCAAGAAGTTTCTACGCTAGTTGAAAAAGATTTGCGTTTAGCATTTAAAGAACCAACAAAACAATTGCGTTACGAGAAAATTCATCAAATTCGTACAGAATTACATAAAAAATATGAAGGACATGTTGAATATCTAGAAGCAGAAGTTATGGGTGTATTTGAAACACTTAAAGAAAAAATAGTCAGGGGTAATATTCTTGAACATAACACACGAATAGATGGACGCGATCCAAAAACGATCAGACCAATTGTAGCTGAGGTAGATTTCTTAGCAAAAACTCATGGCTCTGCATTATTTACCAGAGGAGAGACTCAAGCTATTGTTGTAACTACTCTAGGTAGCGCCCAAGATGAACAAATGATAGATTCATTAGATGGTAATTCAAAATTACATTTCATGCTACACTACAATTTCCCTCCTTACTCAGTTGGTGAGTGTACACCCCTAAGAGGCACAAGCAGAAGAGAAATCGGGCACGGTAAATTAGCATGGAGAGCGATTCGTCCAATGTTACCCCCGCGCGACCAATTCCCTTACACTATAAGATGCGTTTCAGAAATCACAGAATCAAATGGTTCTTCTTCTATGGCTACAGTTTGCGGAACGTCTCTAGCACTAATGGATGCTGGTGTGCCTCTTAAAAATGCAGTAGCAGGTATTGCTATGGGCTTAGTGAAAGAAGGTGATAAATTTGTGGTACTATCAGACATCATGGGTGATGAAGATCATTTAGGCGATATGGACTTCAAAGTAGCAGGTACCGAAAATGGCATAACTGCTCTCCAAATGGATATTAAGATTAATGGCGTTACTACTGAAATTATGCAAATAGCATTAAATCAAGCTAAAGAAGGTAGAATACACATCTTATCAAAAATGAACGAATCATTATCAACATCTAGAGATTCTGTAAATGAAAATGCTCCAACCATTACTTCTTTTGCTATCCCTAAAGATAAAATTAGAGAGATTATTGGCACTGGGGGCAAAGTTATCAGGGAAATATGTGAAGTAAGTGGTGCCAAAATTGATATTGATGACACTGGTGTTATCAGCGTTTCAGCGGTTAATGCCGAAGCTTCGGCAAAAGCAATAAAAATGATTAATGATATTGTTGCTGAAGCTGAAGTTGGTAAGATATATGACGGAAAAGTGGTAAAATTACTTGAATTTGGAGCTTTTGTAAATTTTCTTGGTTCAAAAGATGGTCTATTGCACATCAGTGAAATCAAAAAAGAACGCGTTCAAGATATAAACGACGCGTTTAAAGAAGGAGATTTAGTAAAAGTAAAAGTCATTGGTCTAGATAAAGGCAAGGTTAGATTAAGTATGAAAACTGTTGATCAGGACACGGGAGAGGATCTTGATCCTAATTTTGTCCCTAGTGACTTACCAAGCAGTAGCAGACCACGCGATAAACCTACTAACAATAAAAAGAAATTCTTTTAATTCTGTTATGTCATAAGTTATAGTAACTTGATTAAAGTAATACTATAACTTATGGGATTCATGGGCTTCAGTAGTTTAGTCTATTTTCATTATACTGATCGAATTTTTGCTGCCTTACAGGCCATGGGCGGCACCAATAGGTTTATAGGTGGTTGTGTTAGAGATGCGATTGCTAAAAAAAAAATAGAGGATATTGACATCGCCACTGATCTATTGCCATTTCAAGTGCAAGAAGCGCTTACTCTGGCAAAAATCAAAAATTTACCTGTAGGCCTTGAACACGGCACAATTACCGCAATCATAGACAAGCAGAAATTTGAGATCACAACTTTGAGAAAAGATATTAGTACGGACGGAAGGAGAGCGGTAGTAAAATTTACCAATAACTGGATAGAAGATGCTAAACGCCGTGATTTTACAATAAATGCCATGAGCTATTGCCCTCTAAAAAATAAGCTTTATGACTATTTTAATGGAGTGTCAGATTTAGAAAAGAGAGTTGTTAAATTTATTGGCGATCCTAGCGCTAGAATACTAGAAGATTATTTGAGAATCCTGCGTTATTTTAGGTTTCTGGCTTATTATGGTAGAAAAACTCTTGATCTCGGATCGTTTGATGCTTGCAAAAAAAATGCTACTCTAATTAATAAGCTATCGGCTGAAC
>CAMDPW010000025.1 GCA_945905715.1 Rickettsia typhi | reverse complement strand
TATCTTTTAATGTTAGTGGTTGATGAATATAGAGTTTTTCACCACTGTAGCACTGTTTGTTACCTAAATTATAGCGCCCCACTGCACTATCCGAACAACAATATAAATCAGTAGTCACATTTTTGTATATTTTTTAGCAGAAATGAGGAAATACCTCATTAATAGTGTAAATCACCAAAATTAAAAGATAGATTTAGAATTCTGACCAAAAAAATTGTACAAACAGAAAAATTGGCTCAAGCCCTTGTAAACATTGAGACAAGAAGGAATTAAACAATAAAACAAATAGGTAATTTGTGTGGCTAGAAGCTATGCTTATCAAGCCCTAGGGCACACTTAGCGCTTTTCAAGAGTTCGTTAGGTTTACCCCAATATAATTTTCTAAGATAAAAACTTATCAGACATCAATTCATACAACTTTTAGGACAACGCAATTTTTAAAAAATATGTAAATGCGTCAGAGTGAGTAGGGGGTTTTAGCAATCGGTGACTGATAAGATATGTTATCTGTCATCGATACCGTCATAAAAATTTAAAATAAATTTTTGCACTATTGTTGCTTTTTTGGCTGCAAATTCTTATCCGACCCAAACTTAGCAATTTTTTGATTGTGACGCCAAGCATGGCGTAGAAGTTGGAGATGAAAGTTCTCTATGGGCTGATTTGAAGCGGTTCATTAGCCTAGACAAGGTGAGTCTCGTGAGAGACTAGCTGAAGGAAGTCGATGGCAAAGTAAGGTTGAGACGAACAGAAACTTGATAGTAGGCCATGATAACTGGGGAACCTAGCAATACTTAGATAACTCGCCTTCAAATAGATGTGTATCATGGTAAATCTTGCTTGACCTTATAAAACTACTATGCCTTACCTTGGGAGGCCTTATGTTGAGCTCTACAGTAGAGCTAGATTAGCAGCAATGCTAATTGATTAAAATATAAGGAGTCAGCAGACGGCATAGTACTTATAGCGATATCAGTTATGACGCCAGCCACTTTGAAGAAAAGAAAAGTGAAATTTTCTCACAATAATAGTGTCATTCAGTAAAATATCGCTTGAAATCAACGAACTGAACTCAAGGACCAAAAGAGAATTAAAAATAAAAATCAATGCCTGAATTTCGGTCGCACTATTTCCTGGAATCGTTATAGTAAGCCTATAGCGATAAGTGATTACGCTTCTAGCTCAAGCGACATTAATGTAGGATATAAATGATAACAGACGCGCAAAAACAAGAATTCTATCAAGCACTTCTTGATAAGGATGTGCACTATGAGGGTGGATTCTTTGTGGGCGTAAAGACAACGGGAGTATTTTGTTGCCCTACATGTCCGGCACGAAAACCAAAATTTGAAAATTGTGAATTCTATAAAAAAGCGCAAGAAGCCTTGCTGGCCTCATTTAGGCCATGTATGCGCTGCCACCCCCCTTCTCATCCAAACCAGGTATCGGATTTAGTACGTACGCTCGTTGATGCCGTCGAAGCAGATCCATCAAAGCGCTGGAAAGATCGTGATTTTGAAGAGTTATCAGTAGATGCATCAACAGCCCGTCGTCAGTTCAAAAAACGCTTTGGAATGACATTTGTGGAATATGCAAGAACAAGGCAGATGGGGCTTGTAATGAAACAAATTCGTGCTGGAGAAGCAATCATTGATGCCCAGCTCAATACAGAGTACGAATCCAGCAGCGGGTTTAGAGATACTTTCTCTAAAATTATGGGTGCGCCCCCAACAAAATTTACCCAACATCATAAAATACTCAAAGCATTTTGGCTTGATACAAAGCTTGGCACTATGATTGCAATTGCTAATGAGACTGGTCTTTATCTTTTAGAATTTGTCGATAGACGCGGTTTAGAGCGTGAGGTTGAAAGACTTCGGCTTAGGACAAAGGCGGCGATTATTCCAGGAATAACCGCTCCAATTAAATCCATCACACTTGAACTGGAGTCTTACTTCGATGGTACGCTCACGGAATTTAAAACACCACTTCATCTTTTAGGTAGCCCATTTCAAAGGCTTGTTTGGGATGAACTCATGCGCATTCCTTATGGCCAGACACGAAGTTATATGGCTCAAGCTGAAACTATTGGCAAGGCCACAGCCTACCGCGCGGTTGCAAATGCCAATGGGGCTAATCAACTCGCTATTGTCATTCCCTGTCACCGCATCATTAATAGTAATGGTGATCTTGGTGGATATGGCGGTGGACTTGCGCGCAAAAAATGGCTGATTGAACACGAGAAACAAGTATTATAAAATGACGAATCAATTAGAACATGCCCATTTACTAAAAAGCTTACACATCAAGGGATCTCCGCTTGTTTTATTCAACGTATGGGATGCAGGAAGCGCCATAGAAGTTTCAAAAGTTGGATTAAAAATAATTGGAACAAGTAGCTGGTCAGTTGCAACTGCCCATGGATACGACGATGGACAGGAATTGCCTTTTGACCTCTGCCTCGCGAATATTGATAGGATCGTTAGAGTTGTTAATATTCCTGTCACAGTTGACGCGGAATCTGGTTATGGCCAAACTCCAACAGACGTACAAGAGACGGCCACAAAAATAATAATGGCAGGTGCTGTTGGCATAAATCTTGAAGACCAAATCATCGGAACAGATGCATTTTATTCTTGTGAAGATCAATGTGAGCGTATTAAGGCCGCAAGGATGTCGACACCAGTTTCAATGTTTATCAATGCAAGAACGGATATTTTTCTAAAAATTGCACCTAAAAATCATAGCGATAAGTATTTAGAAGAAGCTTTATTTCGAGCGTCTGCATATGCAAAATTAGGAGTAGATGGTTTCTTTGTTCCTGGACTTATAGACGAAAAATTGATCAAAAGATTATGTGATCTATCCCCGATACCGATCAATATCGTGATAACTCAAAATGGCCAGACGCCTAAAAAACTTGCAGAATTAGGCGTATCTAGAATTAGTTATGGCCCCATTCTCTATTCTTTAGCCGCTGAAAGTTTTAAGGTTATAGCCCAAAAGGCCTTGGAAATGAGTGCTAATATATGAATCTGCTTATGCAAATCAAAGACACCTTGCAAAATTCAATTAGCGTCCCACCCTATAAAGCTGCCGCATTTTTCAAAACAGGTACAGGACACTATGCAGCAGGAGATAAATTTATAGGTGTGACCGTTCCAAATTTGCGAAAAATCGCCAAAAAGTTTATGTTCTTAACGCTTGATGATTTGCAACTCCTTCTTGAGTCAAAGATCAATGAAGAACGATTACTGTCACTCATAATTTTAACTCAACAGTATCAGAATGAAGATGATCAGGCTAAAGAAACGTTTTATAAATTTTATATGCAAAATCTAAAATATGTAAATAATTGGAATCTCGTAGATGCCTCTGCTCACTTAATTGTAGGAGCTCATCTTTGGGATAAAGACAGAAGTTTACTGCTTGGGCTGGCAACATCAGAAATTTTATGGGAACGCAGAATATCAATCGTCTCAACATGGTATTTTATCCGCAGGAATGACTTGGCATGGACTTTCAAGATTGCCTCGCTTCTTAAGTGCGATACTCATGATCTTATCCATAAGGCAGTTGGATGGATGCTTCGAGAAGCAGGTAAACGAGATCAAATCCAGCTTGTAACATTTTTAGATCAGCATATGCGTGTAATGCCAAGAGCAATGCTCAGATATGCAATCGAGAAGTTTCCAGAAAGCATACGAAAAAGTTATTTGATGAGAAGCGATATCTAACGCTCAAGCATAAATAGCGACAACTAGAATGGACGATTATCTATTTTTTTCTGAAAATGACAAGCAAGCGAATACCTGCGCCAAATGTCTACAAAAATCAGTCTTCATTGATAACCTTGATCAGTGAATATTGCAATCAACTGCTCATCTTTACTGATGCTGCGGATGTAAATTTTAAAAAACAGGTGGAGCACTTCTTGTCTTATGTAGCCAGTAAATCAGATCTGGGACTCAAGCCTTTTGAAATACACTTCGATCACCTTGTTTTCACAATAACACTGAAATTGTTATCAGTATCTGCTCCAATAACTCCGTCACCTAAGATTTAAAAGCAATGCAAGGAGCTGTGGATGATATCTTAGAGCATTGAATTATTTTATGGATGTGCTATGCAAGCATAGTATGTAAGAAAAATCGGTTTGAGTTTGTCCGTATCATGAAAATTCGCTCTTAAAATAGCTCCATCAGAGGGCGTAAGATAATGGTCAACAGGTTTATGTCTTAATCGTTGCTACTCTAAAATACTTTAAAGAGATACTCATGATACACAAATCTGTTAAGATCAAAAACCTTAGCTTTTTTTATTTCCGCACAAAATTTGCCTTGACAATTTTAGTATTCAAATCAGTCACGGTAGCCGTATTGCCATTATTGACCGTAACGGCAGTGAAAAACGACATTGCTCAAAATATTGTAGGCATGGTGGAATCCGCAAGTGGTGATATTCAATGCGCTGATGATATTGTATTTTGGTTTGTACCGTAGATACTTTTGGATTTTGATTCGCTAAGCGGTAGCCAATGCTTGAATTTAACAGTTACACAAGCATTAAGCCTTGAACCCAATATTTTGCTGTTCGACGAGCTCACTAACCATTTAGATCGACGCAATCGTAAAAGCTTAGTATGCCATGTAAACATACCATGACACTCTCATCGTCATCTCCCATGACTCCGAGCTACTCAGAAAAATTGCATGATACCTTATGGCATGTAGATAATGGCCAAATCTATGTATTCGAGGGCACATATGATGATTATATTCACGAAATGTACGGGCCTGCACAGAAGTTTTATAGAGGAAGAATTAGTACACTCTTGTAGACAAGAGAAAGACATGCATTACGCTTTAATGAAAGAGCAAAAGTGCGCTACTAAAAGCAAAGTTAAAGAAGAAAAAGCATTCATCAAAGAAAACGGCCAACTGTTATAAGCAATGTCAAAGCTAGCAAAGTTAAAGAAATCTCGAGCCATAAAAAACAGAATTTAACTGCACGACTTTCAAATCTCCACCTACATGAAATCATTATGCCAAATTTTTATAGTAGTACCGGCGTCAGTGATCGAGCGATTGTATCTATCAGTGATGGTAGTATAGGATATATTGGAAAAGAGCTAGTGCTTCAAAAAATCAGCTTGATCATAAGTTCAAGAGATCGCATTGCCATTCAAGGTGATAACGCTAGCAGAAAATCAACATTGATTAAGGCCGATCTTGGATGATGACAGTGTTATTAAATCTGGCAATAAGCATGTGCCAAAGATCGATTATATCGGATACTTGGACCAACACTATTAATAACCTTGTACTCTGAAAAGACAGTATTAGAAACAATTGCTGAGCTAGTGCCAATCTGCTCTCGTATTGAAGTACGTCATCATTTGAACAATTTTTATTCCACAAAAATGAAGAAGTAAGTAACAATGTTCCAGCTATCAGGCGGTAAACAAGTGCGACTGTCGCTTGCACAAATTGCAGCCAGCACACCAAAATTGTTAATCCTTGATGAAATCGCTAATAATCCCGATCTTGAAACCAGAAGGCATGTGATTGAAGCATTAATTATCCCTGTGCTATGGATTTGTATCATGCCCCATAATACTGATTTCTTGGAGAGGATTGGGGTGGACAACTATTATCAAATTACACATGGTATTTTATTGAGATAAAACCGGACCATTGTTCTACACTTTACAATAGCCCGGCTGTTTTTTAAATCAATCAAATAATCTCCCCCCACTGTTTACAATGGGCGGCAATTAATCACCACTCAATCTCGTAATGTCTTTAGCCATTCTTTTGCTTTTTCACTAACTTTTTCATCAGTCAATGCTATATCATAAATTTCCTTTTTACGCAGATTATCTTCTCCATACATATCATCAAGAATGTCATTCCACAGTTTGAAAATTGCCTCATCAGAAACTCCGAATCCTACTTTATTCAAAATCCCATAGATGCGCTCCTTCCAATAAGCATCTATTGCTTTGTCCATCCAAGATACAATTTCTGGTGTTAAGCCAGTCTCTTCCAGACCTTTGCCTTCAGCAAAACCTTTTTCAAATTTTTTCGTGCGCAAATGAGCGTATTTTTTACCGTACACCCCATTGATCCACAGCATGCATTTTTTACCAATCGCAATACCAATTGCAGATTTTGGATCATTATTAAGATTGCTACTCATTTCTACTACTAAATTAGCCCAATTTTTTTCGAATGCTGCTTTCTGCTCTGGAGTTGAATTGGTGTTTAACTCAGTTTTAAAAACTGCATATTGCTTTAATTCATCAGGTGTGAATATTTCTTTAACCCAAGAATGTTCAAGTTGTTGTATCATACGATATACCTCAATTAGTTTAATAATGGTTTCCCAAGGAATCAATTTCTCGTCATTTACTTCAGAAAGAATGCTTTTGAGTGCTTTGCTTGCATCAAGCAAAGTATTAGCTTTTTGCTCCAAAAACTTGGCTTGCGCTAAAAAATGCTCAAGTGCTCTCGCACTACCCATGAGTAATGCTTTAATTTGCGAAAGCTCGAAACCAAAAAATTTCAAAGCAATAATCTGCTGTAATTGCAATAAATCCCTTTCAGAGTACACACGATAACCATTAGATAGCCGTAAGTTTGGCTTGAGCAAATCAATACGGTCATAATGATGTAGTGTTTGTACCGATACACCGTTAATTTGCTTAAGTCTTTTACGTGCCACTGTGTCATCGTTTTGCCTCCTTATTCCAAAATATAAGGTATATAGTAACTATAGAGTCAAGAGGTTTTTTCATAAGAATGGCATTTATTTTTCAATCCACAATTAAGCTTTCATATTTATAGAATAAGAGTGCAATTTGAGTCATGGTTTTCGAGATGTTGCACTCACCATTTAAGACAATAGTTAATCAGAAGCTCAGAGTTTTTCGTATTTTTACATCGCACTTTAAGCACGCAAAAATATTCGCCGGTAACATGATGATGCTCCAGAATAGATTTGGCTCTAGCCAACATTTGTCGCTGACTATGTCGTAAGCAGTAAAATATCATCATCATTCAAATGGCTTGCAAAAAAACTTTAAACATCATGCACTGATCATTTTGCGACAAATGGAAAAACTATTACAGGCGATCACAAAATAAAATTTTTGATTGAGGTTTAGGCCGCGCACGCCACCCCATATAAACTTTCCTTTTGGTAATTTTTTCAGCGAGTTTTTGTTGCATGAATCAGTTTTAGCTTACTTTTATGCCTTAAAAAAATAGAACTTTAATCTTGGAGTGAGTAGGAATAAGTTTTTGTGTTGTTAGTTTAACCCCATACTCATAAAGCAAAAATGCCAAATAAACTTAAAGATCCATATCGTCATAAATTTTAGAAAACAAAATATAAAACTAACAATTCAAGAGAGTATGATCAGTCCTTAAAGAATCGTGGTAACCTAAGATATTGATTTCAGAAGATGTTATTAATCAATGGAATATAGATCATTCCATTAAAAAGAAGCGTGGCGGTCAGATTATATATTCAGATTTTGCTATTGAGACATACGTTGTTTTAGGAGTGGTCTACAAACAACGATTACGTTAGACTGAAGGTTTGGTTGAGTCGATTATTAAGCTTTTGAATGTTAATCTAGCAGTTCCAGCAAAGCATTTCAAAAAACTTACAGAAATTTTTAATAATTTATGAAAATCATCGAAACAGAAAGACTCATCTTAAGAACCCGAAAACCAGAAAATGGTAAGCCTTATTTTCAAATCAATCAAGACCCAAAAGTAATCAAATTTCTACGAGGCTCACTTACTATGGAACAAGTAAATGACTTTATTTCAACTGTCAATAATTATCAAGATAAATATGGCTATGCATTATGGGCAACTCAACTCAAAGAAACAGGTAAGATTATAGGATTTATTGGTCTTAATTATATAGATTGAGAAGCACCATTCACCCCAGCAGTAGAAATAGGCTGGCGTTTAGGATTGCAATATTGGGGTAAAAGCTATGCAACAGAAGGTACCGAAGCAGCTTTAGATTTTGGCTTCAATAAAATCCTAATGGAAAAAATCGGCATGAAACGAGATTTTAATGGTGACTTCGTTCACCAAAAATTACCTATGGGATCATATGCTCTCGCAACATGTGTTATATAGAATCAGAAAAACTCGCTCAACCCTAAATCTGCATGCTATCACTGTGATTGATCATTAATAATTGACCATTATGAAGTTGCTCTGCCAATAAAAAGCTGTCTAGAGCTAACCTAATGATCTCTACCCATTAAATGAATTTCAGAAGACGTATTAGGATTTTCTTTCACTATTAATTCCTTTGCCATATAGGTATTTATCTCTCCTACAAGCGAAGAAAGATGTAAATCTATTGGCATATTTACATTTTTTGTAAGCTCAAGTAATTTTACTGCACTTTTATTATTGATCATATAACCATGCATAGTGTCATTTGCATTTTTTACATTTATTTTAAAAACCGTATCATTAAACAATACCAATTGCTTAGCAAAAGGCCCAATTCTTAACCCCAAATAAAGTATATCATAATTTTGTGGAGCACTAACAATAAGCTTTCTTAATTTCTTATCAAAATTATTGCTCAAAATTACGTCATCTTCTAAAATTATCACTGTAGAGTATTGATTTTTTATAACATCATTCCAAACTTCAAGATGACTACACAAACAACCTATCTCACCAGAGGTTAGGTTTTTAAGACTGGTCAACATGACAGTTATTGCTTCTGAACATTTTAATTGATACTTGTTCTTAAATAGCTCTTTAGGCAAAGACTTAATTTGCAAGCCAGAAAGCTCTAACTGGTTTGCAAGGTTTTGTAATTTTATTTTATATCCATCAATTGCACTAAATTTTATATGTTTTAAGTTATATTTAGCTAACTGCTTTCTTACTCCGTCATATCTTTGTGGACTTCGATCAAGACTAATTACATAGAGCATATCGTATGTTTCTATAGCTTGTTTATTAGCTCTACCAGATAGAGCCAAATCAAAATATTGAAATATTAAATATATAAATAAGATAACCCATATAACGCGCAATAATTTTATCTTTTTATTCATATAAATAGTTCTACATAGTAACTTTATGCCATTTAAGGAATAATATATCTAATAATTTTATACTAAACCATATTACTGGCATCATTCCAAGTGTGTTTAAAAAAATTTGATGAATATAGAAATGCAAAAATTATAAACTTCTGCAAACAGCAAGATTTTCTTCACCTTTATATGTTATGTTGGGGTTAATGCTGGTTTTTAAATTTCCTTTTACGACATAAATAGGAATTAGTTCGGCTTCGCCAACTAAGTCTTTTTCTATCCCTCGAGCTTTGAATTGCCTGTCATTTAGATAAGCTATTATTTTCACATTATTACCGAAATAATTAAAAAGAGCTTCATTTGCTATCATTCTTCCAAATAGAGCGAGCATTCGCTGCCACAGTACAAAGAAGCGATTTCTTTAAGGCCACACTTTTTAAATCCATAATCCAATGAAGCTTTAGCGCCTTCAGCAGCATAGCCTTTTCCCCAAAATTGAGATCCTAAACGCCAACCTATTTCTACTGCTGGGGTGAATGGCGCTTCCCAATCGATATAATTGAGACCAATAAAGCCCATCAATTCCTCGATTTCTTGCAATTCAACAGCCCATAAGGTGTAGTTGTGTTTATCGCCATAATTATTCACCACCGAAACAAAGTCATGGACCTGTTCCATGGTTAATAGGCCACATACCAACTCAATCGCTTTTAGATCTTGATTGATTTGAAAAGAAGCCCTCTGCGTCTTCTTTTTTCTAGATTCTTAAAATCGGCTTTTTGTTTCAATAATAGTAGTCATGTTATCTCCTGCACGATTAAGGATTTTTGTTATAAATTGACGCATCATAGCGAAGAAATTTAGGTAAAAAACTCGCACAAATCCCCACTCCTGCAATACATAATACACCACCGAGCATAATGGCATTATGAGTACCAATGGCAGCAGCAATCATACCTGCCTGCGTATTACCTAATAGTGGCCCACTGGTATATCCAATCATTTCTATCCCCGCTAAACGTCCCCGTAAATGGTCAGGAATGGTTTGATTCCAAATCGTTGAACGAAAAATACCACTGATCATATCTGCGCCACCAGCTAATGCTAGAATGAAAAGTGCCAACCAAACATTCGATACTACACCAAACCCAGTAATAGCTAATCCCCAGCAACTTGCTGCGATCACAATCGCCCAACCCTGACGATAAATTTTTTTGGTCCAACCACTTAAAAGGCTAGCAACTAAGGCGCCAATAGCTGGAGCAGAATAAAATAAACCAATTAATTCTGTTTTTCCAAAGCTTTCAGCCATGGCAGGAAAAAGTGCAGTTGGCATACTAAAAACCATTGCGGCAAAATCGATGATATAAGTACCAACTAGTTCTTGTCGACTTACGGCATAATGCAACCCTTTTTTTATGCTATGGAAACTAATAGAATTTTCTGTAGGTCGATTTTTTGGAAAGTGTTTAATAAGTAATAAGGCAATAATGGACGTAACAAAAGTGACAACATCAATCAAATAGGTAATAACCCACCCAAAAGTGACGATGCAAAGCCCACCTATTGCTGGTCCGGCAATAGTACCAAGAACAGATTTAAAGGAATTCAAAGCACTATAGGCAGGAATGTCAGTTTTGTTGACAAGCCGAACACCCAATGAATCCAAAGCAGGTCGATGAAAGCCATTTAACGCGGAAATAATTCCGGCTGAGCAATAAATAATCCATGTTTTAGGGGTTTCCAATGAGGCATTGATAGCTAAGACTAGAATCATTAACATGATAAAAAACTCAGAGATTATTAATAATTTTTTTCTATCTATAGCATCTGCAAACATGCCACCAATAAAAGCTGTGATTAAAAGTGGAATTAATTCTATTAATCCAATCATACCAACGGCTAGTGTAGAATCGGTTAATTCATAAATTTGAAAGGGAAGTGCTACATACGTAATCATACTGCCAAATACAGATATTAATTGGCCAATAAAAAGATAGCGATAATCTCTATATTTACGCAGTGGTGAAATATCTAATAACATAATGATGAACTCAAATACTTAATAACGACTGTCATGTCGTCTCCAATAACTTGCTTTCCACACTGTAACAATTCCCTTAATCTTAGGCTTGGTATATTCAGCCACTCCAGCTTTGCTAGCCTGTGACTGTACAAAACTCTATTCACATCATTGTGTTTCTGAGGGATTTCCATAAGAACATACCAGTTACTCTGGAAGCGAAGAATGGAAAGAACTCATCGTTAGCTTATTTTACCTTTATGTATATTTTTCTTATTTATTTGATGTAAACTGGTAAATTCATCATGTCCTCAGAATCACGTTTATCATGGTTATAGTAACATAATGATTATATCGTTACTTGAAGTCAAGTATTTGGTCTAGAAAATAAATTCTGTATGCCTTCGCGAAAATAGTTACTTTTCATGCAAGCATCATAATATATTTTCTAAATTCTTAAACTAGTATCTAAACCGTAGTAATCATGGGCTTTAACGATTTTTTAGGTGCCAGAGGCATATGTACTTTAGATAATCCAAAATCTCCTTTACTCTAAGTTTCTCCGTTACATATGAATGTCCGAGCACAAAGATACACATATCCAGAATTATTCATTTTACTGGGTTTTTGTAAAGTTGGTCTTGAGGTTAGTTTTCTGGAGTGCGATGGACGAATATATCAGAAGAACAATAATTTTGTAGAAATAAGCGCGGTATAGGATATTCTTATAAAAAATAGAAAGATTTTTTTCGAGAAATAAGAATGATATATTTATGGATTGCGGTAGGTAGTGCATTAGGTGGTATGGCACGCTACTGGTGTTCATTAATGATAGCTAAACGCATAGGCGAGGTGTTTCCATGGGATACGATGGTGGTTAACATTCTTGGATCTTTTATTATTGGTTTTTTTGCAGCAATGACAGGACCTGATGGACGCTTTATTGTAAGTCCAGAAATCAGACAATTCGTAATGATTGGGATATGCGGTGGATATACTACCTTCTCTTCATTTAGTCTGCAGACTCTTAATCTATTTCATGATGGTGAGTTTTTACAAGGCAGTGTCAATATTGCTTTGTCAGTTATTTTATGTCTTGTTTTTGTTTGGTTTGGCTGCATTTTAGCAACATTTATTAATCAAGTTAAAGGAGTATCACCATGACCATTCCAGACAAGGCTGTAAGCCTTCGTATTTTTTTAGGAGAGCAAGATCAATACCAGGGCAAACCTTTATACGAGGTAATAGTACTCAAAGCACGAGAAATGAACCTTGCTGGAGCTACCGTCTTCAGAAGTCCACTTGGTTTTGGTCATTCAAGTTTGCTCCACACCTCCAAAATTTTAAGGCTATCAGAAGATTTACCAATGGTCATTGAAATTATCGATGCAAAAGAAAGAATTGATGACTTGTTGAATAAAATTGAACCAATGACATCTTCAGGTGCTGGGTTAGTAACGCTACAAGAAGTAAATGTTGTGCATTATGGAGTTAAGAAGTGACATGAGTACCTTTTGATAGCTGGCGCCAGGTGGTAAAGTAAAGCAGCAATAAACCATGATTTGAAAATCTTGGACGATACTGTTGCTGTATACGATTTTGATGATATTGACGTACCAGATAGTACTGATAAAAAATAACATCATAAAGCAACTGAAAAATAGCTAAAAAAATTATAAAGTAATGGCAAAAATACCTGCTGACTCGGCCAAATTATTTTAGGTATTAAGTACTGGTGTATACTCTCCTCTAAGCAGATAGATCAAGCAATTTCTGTCTCTTTTTGGACGTTAGCGATTCGTAGCGTCTGGCACCTCAGAAAACACAAAGAAACCTATGGTGCGCTGATCAAAACAAATCGATGTTTTAGTTGTTGATGAGAATTATCGTGGCCAACAACTTGGAAAGCGTTTACTGAACAAAGTTGAAAGTAAGGCTAAAGTTATGGGATCTAGCCTTTCGTATTTCAATACATTTGATTGGCAGGCAAAAGATTTTTATTAAGCATGGATATGAAATCTTTGGTATTCTTGATGTTTGTCCACCAGATCATAAAAGTTATTACATGAAGAAGATTTTGTAAGAATGAAATAAGAAAAAGTCTTGATGTTTTGAAAACAGCAAAAAATAGCGATCACCATTTTCTAATGCTTTTTGGAAGAAAGCTCAAAATATAGTGCAATTTTGTATTATTTAAACTCACCTGGTTACCAGAAGAATTAACTAAAAAATCTAATCATCCTAAACTCCCACTTCATAATATATCCGCGATATCACTCCAGCATATACGATATTTATATCACAGCTTAGTAAAAAATGCTTATACTAATGAAACTTTATTTTAAAGAAGAGTATACAACCTCCAGCAGCTTAGCAAGTAAGTATGATAGAGCTTTACTTAATGTTGAATGAATACTCTATAGCAAGGAAAGGTAGCGCCAAAAAAACTACTAGATTATGTTTTAAAATTACGACATTCGAACTTGAGTCAAGTAGCGATATCTCTACTTTATGTTGACAATATAACTATATTTTAACCTACCATCTCCCGCTTAATATTTAATTAAGCGCACCTAAATCTTACATGTATTCAGTCATAATTGACAGAAAATAATTTGTTCATCTACAATTGAAATTGTTCACTCAATGTAAGTTAACATAACAAGTTGCATAAGCTCTTGTTAACCTAATATTAATGGAGTAATCACATGGCAGATGATTTCAAAGTACAAAATTATACTCAAGGCATTCCTTACAGAGGGGTCAATCTTTCTGGAGCGGAATTTAAGGATGATGGTAGTGGTGCGGCTCGCAAAGGTGCGCTTGCTCCTACATTGCAAGACGCAATACCATTTATTGCTGATGGAATGAACATATTTCGTATACCTATTACCTGGGAATACTTAGCTGATACTAATGGACATATAAATAATGATGCATATTTACAAAATGTAAAAAGTGTAGTAAGCGATCTGAGCGGACATGGTGCCAAAATAATTTTAGATCTCCACGGTTACATGAGGTACAATTACGCTGATGTCAGTTTAGATTACATACATACAGATAAAAATGGCGCTGATGTCATAGGATCTAACTTACCTGCTTCTAAAGTCTCCACAACAGCATATGCAACTCTTTGGGGAGAAATTGCTTCCTCATTCTCAGGAGCAAACATCATGTATGAGTTGATGAATGAGCCTCATGATATTGATAATGCATTAATACTTCAGAATTATGTTGCTGCAATTCAAAACATAAGAGCAGTTGAAGGAACGCAACATCATACCATTTTAATTGATGGTAATAGTTGGACCGGCTTACATTCCTGGAATGATGGTGCTGAAAATTCTAGTAAAGATTTAATGAGCAATTTACGCAAAGCTCTAAGTGATGATGTATGGCAAAATATTGCAATTTCTGTTCATCAATATTTTGATCCAAACTCTTCAGGGCGGTACACGGACAAAGATTGTATGAGTGTAGATACATTTAAAACTCAGTTTGATGGATATTTGCCAGCATTCATTGATGATCTAAAGGAGCTCAAAGTAGGCGCTTTCCTTACTGAATTTAATGGCGTTGATACTAAAAATTGTCAAGAAATTCTAAAATATACGTTAGATGCAATAAACACTGCAGCATATACTCCAGAAAACGGATATGGTTTTTTAGGATGGACTGTATGGTCAGCTGGCGGAAACTGGGGAGATTATATTTTATCTATAGCTCCTAATGGCCCTGCAAAAGGATTAGAAAATTCGGTTTATAAAAACTATCTTACCGAAGATCCAGGGGTAATTACACACGATGAAGTAGAAGTAGCTAAGATAACTAATCCTTCTATTCAGCAAGCAACTTACACTAGTGGAGATGTGCCTGCATGGTATACAGGTCCTTTTACCTTGAACAAAGGCGATACAATGGTTTTGTATAAAGCTCCAGCAAACAATAAACAAGTACAACTTGGCTTTAAAATAACAGGCGAAGATCCTCCTCACTATTTTGGTTTCGGAATTACTGCACTGCAACCAGATGGTCACGCATATGGTTTTAGTTACTCAGGAAATGATACCTTAATCTCTTTGCAAGCAGACAAGAATTGCGCATTTGGTCTAAATAAATGCTGGTTAATTATAGACGAAACACACGATGAAGTAGAAGGAGCTAAGATAACTAATCTTTCTAGTCAGCAAGCAACTTACACTAGTGGAGATGTGCCTGCATGGTATACAGGTCCTTTTACCTTGAACAAAGGCGATACAATGTTTTTGTATAAAGCTCCAACAACCAATAAACAAGTGCAACTTGGCTTTAAAATAACAGGCGAAGATCCTCCTCACTATTTTGGTTTCGGAATTACTGCACCAGACGCATCTGGTAATGTATATGGTTTTGATTACCCAGGAGGGGATGCCTTAATCTCTTTGCAAGCAGACAAGAATTGCGCATTTGGTCTAAATAAATGCTGGTTAATTACAGACAAATCTTCAGCATTATTAGGGAATACAGAAAATTTTCATGAGGAATTATAAAACTAACCACGTATGATTTCTTGTACTGGAAGAAGAATGAAGTTGCTAAAATAGCTTCATAATGAGAGTGCCTCATGCTTAGCGTCGCCTGCCAAAGATATTTGGCAGGCCTGTGCTATTAAGGGTTTTATCCTAATATACGTAACTTCTCAGCCTATTTTTTTTGAAATGTATTGAGGTTTATAAAGCAAGGGTTTTATGCTGTAATTTTATTATAAGATTCGTAAGAGAATGCTAATAAAAAATATTTCACTATTTCAAAATCAAGGCCCTTGATTAGAATAGTTATTAAAGGAGAGTATTATGACGAATATTACAAACAGCAAAGTGCCGCTTAAAGCTGGCTATATATCTGTATCAAATGACACATCTAATCTTGCGCTATCGCAATCTCATTTAGTATCTGACTATGCACAAACAACACCGAAATTAGGGCCAACAGAACAAAGTGGTCGTCGTATGTTTGGAAAAATTGCTTTGGAAGAGCACTTCTTACTACCTGGATTTCATGGATTTCTTCCTCCTGGATTTAGTCAGGTTGAGATAGATGAAGTGCATGGTCGACTTCTTGATGTTAGAGACAAGCGCTTAACTGAAATGGATCAGTACGGGATAAAAATTCAAATTCTTTCCCTAACAGCAGATGGAATTCAGGGAGAAGTAGACCCTAAAAAAGCAATTAGACTGGCTATTGAAGCTAATGATGGGCTCTTAAAAAATTTTATCTCACCTTATCCGTCACGTTTTGCAGGATTCGCTTCAATTGCCTTACAGGATCACAAAGCTGCAGCCGACGAGCTCGAACGCACAGTAAAGAATTTTGGCTTTAAAGGAGCGTTGGTCAATGGATATACGAATATTGGAAATGCAGATACTGGTGAGTACTATGATCATCCAAAATTTATTCCTTTCTGGGAACGCGTGGCTGAACTAGATGTTCCTGTTTATTTGCATCCACGCCTTCCTCTTCCGTCGCAAAGAATCATTTATCAAGGCCACGATGAAATGCTAGGTCCTGTCTGGGCATTTAATACAGAAACAGCGGCGCATGCTCTCAGACTAATAACTAGCGGACTATTCGATCGATTCGAAAAATTAAATATTATTCTCGGTCATATGGGAGAAGGGCTTATTTCAATGATATGGCGTTGCGAGAATCGATTTAATAAAGCGACTAATGGCAAAAAATTAAGGAAACCATTAAGTCAATACCTGACAGATAACTTTTATATCACAACTTCTGGTCATTTTCAAACTCAAGCATTAGTTAATGCTATTATGACAGTTGGTGCTGATAGAATAATGTTTTCTTTAGATTATCCTTATGAAGATACGTCTCAGGGGGCAAATTGGTTTGATAACTGTGCCATTAGCGAAATAGATCGTCTAAAAATAGGACGTCTTAATGCAGAAAAGCTTTTTAGAGTGTAACGCTATCTTATCTCGCCAAACACCAGAAGAAGATCTTTAAGTTGGAGCAGAAATTCTCTCTCACCCACCTGATGAATAGTCTTCACATAGAGCATTTACAGACTGTAATATAGGAGCTTACCATCAACTTGTTGCTATAGTTTACGACTTATTTTTTAAGAGCAAAATTTGGCTTTTTGATAGTTTGCGTTGAAAGTAAAAAAATGTTATAAGATATTGAAATATCTAAATTGAGACTGAGTGTTATATGAAAAATACTTTACAATTAATACATATACCAATATCAATCTTAGACGCATCGCACGTAATTGTTAAAAAATTAGAGATTACAAAAAAAAATGAATTAATTGCAAGCTATCAAAAAACCAAAGATTTTTTGACTCAGTCAATATGACCAAGATTAAAGTAGCTCCATCAATTTTGTCCTGTGATTTTGCGCATTTAGCTGATGAGATCAAACTAGTAGAAGATGCTGGCGCGGATTATATTCATCTTGATGTTATGGATGGCCATTTTGTACCAAATCTTACTATGGGTCCTGTCGTTATTAAATCGATCAAGTCTCATACTCACTTACCATTAGATGCGCATTTAATGATTGAGAATGTAAGCGATTATATTAAGATATTTGCAGAAGCAGGAGCGGACATTATAACTTTTCATATTGAAGCCGTAAAAAATAGCGTAGAAATCATTTCACTAATCAGGCATTTTGGTAAAAAAGTAGGAGTTTCCATTAAGCCAAATACTCCTGCTGATACTTTAATTAGGATTATAGATCTTGTCGATTTGGTATTAGTTATGACAGTTGAACCAGGCTTTAGCGGTCAGCAATTCATGGAGTCGCAGCTTGAGAAAATCAAAACAATTAAAAACATGATAGACCACTCAAAAAATAAAACTATTGAGCTTGAAGTTGATGGCGGCATCAATGATAGAACTGCTAAACAAGCAATAAAGGCTGGTGCTAGTGTTTTGGTTTCTGGTGCTTATATTTTTTCTATTGATAAAAACTATAGTAGTAGAATTGCTAGTCTAAAAAATAATAATTAAATACGAATAATAGTTTTTTCAGTGATGATTATATCTAATTTTTGATCATGCGGCTCATGTGGTAAAGTACAAGAAGAAAGCTGTTTATGAAAACAAAGACCTATCACAAGTGTATGAGGTTTATGTTGACGTAGAGTGTTTATGGTCTTATCGTAGTATCCAGCGCCATAACCAAGACGGTATCCTCGTTTGTCACAAGCAAGCAAGGGAGCGATCATGATATCTGGCACCAGAGTTTTGGCAGTTTTTAGAGGCTCGGGGATATATTTTTCTTCTAATTGATCACCTTTATGCCATTGTTTAAATTCTAAAATCCTAGTGCCTTGAACTATTCTGGGCAAAGCACAGACATACCCTCTTTGATTTAATTGCTGAAGAAGCTGTAGAATATTCAGTTCATTCTTGATTTGGTAGTAGCCAGCTATACTGAATACGCTATTATGAATGGTGGTAACAAAATCAAAAAATCTTCGTGCAATTACATATGTTGCTCTAACAACTTGAGTTCTTGGTAGCTGACAACGTACGTTACTATAATGAGTTCTCAACAGAGATTTTTTATTCTTAATTCTAGCGTTTTCCATACATACTCAGCACTAAAATTACTGGTTATGGCTACACACAAGTATTATTTGGAATAAAACTCAATGATCAAATGTGGCTCCATAACAACTGGGTAAGGCACGTCTGCTAGGTTTGGCATTCTTAAAAAAGTGCCTTTCATGTCTTTTGGTTCAAAACTTAAATAACTTGGTACTGCACGTTCCATTTTTTGCGTTGCTTCCAAAGCAACTGGCATGGTTCTTGATTTTTCTTTTAGCTCAATAACATCATTATCTTTTAAACTATAGCTAGGAATATTAACAATTTTGCCGTTAACCACGATATGTTTATGATTTACAATCTGTCTTGCAGCAAAAATTGTTGGTGCAATATTCAACCTATATACAACGGTGTCTAATCTTTTTTCTAACAAACCAATCAGATTTTCAGAAGTGTTGCCACGCATTCTATGGGCTTCCTGAAAAGTGCGATAGAATTGTTTTTCAGTAATATAACCGTAGTAACCTTTTAATTTTTGTTTAGCATGTAGCTGAGTACCATGGTCGGTTTTTCTGCGTTTCACAGATGCGCCATGTTGACCTGGGGGGTAATTTTTTGTTAGATATGGGTCTTTAGCATTACCCCATAAGTTAACACCTAGCCTTCGGCTAATTTTGTATGTAGATTTTAGAATTTTTGTCACGCTACACTCAAAAATTTTATTGTTAAGCTTAATTTATTTAGTTGCCTTGTTTAAAAGGGAAACGTACAGTTAATAACTGCATCTGTCAATCAGTATTATATAAGCGCTTTTATTCCTTGCAATGTGACAATATATCACAGCCTAATTTTTATTTTTTAGCTTCTTTCGGTTACTATACTTAATTCTTTTGACCAAATTTTTTATCAACATACACTGGTCAGACTAGTAAAAGTTATTATCGATAATATAAGGTCAACATACAAAAAATGAAACAAAAAAATATACGTGAGGATCTGGGTTTTTTTACCATAGCACCAAGGTTGGGGCGTATCAAGTTCTTAGGTTTAACCTCGTTTTGGCTTGTGATCTCAGTACTTGGTATCTTACCGGTTGTTGTTGCTTTTGAGTTGGCAGATCATGGGATCAAACATCCTCTTGTTGTAGTGTGTAATTTTTTTATAATTATAGGTTTAATAATAATGTTATCCTCACTTATCAACGTGTTTTTTTTAAAAATAAGAAGGCTCAATGATTTTAACCTCAGTGGTTGGTGGCTATTACTTGTTTTTATACCTGTAGCGAATTTGTTTTTGCTGCTAGCTATTTATTTTGCACCAGGAACCAAAGGTCAAAATAAATTCGGTAACCAGTCTGAAACACCGACAAGCAAAGATTATTTTCTGATTTTATCAATGCCCATTATGTGCTTTGTTTGGGGATGGATTATCAAAATTATATCTAACACCATAACCAATGGACATGTAGAACGTATTTATATGTTTTTTAGATCATGATCGTCTTATATTCACTTGCCTTACTAAACTGCGGATTTAGTGTCAAAAAAGAATTTTAAAGAGGAAATGCAAAAAACTTCAGCAGCAATACTACAACAATTCTCCTTAGATAAACTACTAGGCCTTAATGGACTTAGTTTTTGGAGTGTCATAGATATCTGAGTCAAACCTTACATAAGTTTTTCTTGTAGCTATGTACTACTCATTAATGTAATTATGTACATAATTTAATACTCTTTTTTTCATTGACATTCACCATGCTTTCTACGCAAATAGCTTTGCGTCCATAATCTATCTTCCAAAAAATGCCTTGTTTCTGATTTTTTTAGTGTTACCCTAAAACTCTCTAGCAGAGACACTCTGTATCATTTGCGTAATATTGCTTTGTCCTTTTTTAGGTAATCCTCTAAATATCATATACATGAATCAATTTGGATCTTAAACTTAACTATTTCAATACTATAATTATAACCTATTTTTTAGGTTTTTGCCTTGAATATATTATGAGATAGTTTTTTAGATACCTTGCAATAGTATTTTGTTATCTTCGTAAATAATATATAATTCTAGGTATATCATAACTATTCTGTAGTATCTATATGAGATATAATTTTATTAATGGTTTAAGACTATTATAAGCGCTATTCATCCAATAGTAAGTCCTTAGATTACATGGGTAAACTGAAGAAGTAACATTATAAGCATACTAATTTCAGAAGATGTTTTAGTAATAAGTGATTGTACAGCCGAATGCAATCTGGTCAATTTAGTAATAGTTTATGATTTTAAAACCTATTTTTCTTAGGTGTGAAGAGCTTGAATATTGCGCTGCTCAACATCAACAAAACACTTGTCAAATTTTAGCTAGATGCATTCAGTAATTATTTTTGAAACTTGATTGAACAAGTCCGTGGTTCAGATATTTTGACTTGTTTATAAAAAGA
>CAMDPW010000024.1 GCA_945905715.1 Rickettsia typhi | reverse complement strand
TTGCGTAAAGCTATCAGAAATAATGGCTATCCTCAAAAAGTAACAATTGATAAAAGTGGCAACAATATCTCCGTACTTAACGGTCTCAATAAAAACCTCACTGAAGATAAGAACATTTCAGTTCGTCAAATCAAACAGCTCAATAATATTGTTGAGCAAGATCTGTGGTTTATTAAGATAAAGAACTAATCTAATGCCTGGTTTTCAGAGTTTTCACTTTGCCAAGATTACAATCACAGGAATTAAAAATATTAGAATAATTCAAAAAAAGACAAAGTTTCTATTTTTAAGAATTTTGCGATGTTAATGACTGAAGTTATGTCTAATATTTGAAATTACTTTGTAATGAGGCATCTTTAGTGATGCTAGAATTGTAGATGTGATGGAGTCTTTTCAAAAAAATCGCTTTAAAATAAACCAAAAATCCTACATTCCTAAAGTGTATGTAGTATTTGTAGAAAAAACACTTTTTGCAAAAGTGAAGTAAGTTTGCATACTTAGGTAATTGTTAGCATTACAGTATGTTTATTGGTTTTTCTATTATTCCATGACATTGCATGCTATATCTTTCCAAGAAGTAAAAATATAAAGTTTATGGTTAAGTTGATGCAGGTAAAAATTCTTACTTTATTGCCAGACATGTTCCCTGGACCACTTGCGTATTCAGTTATTGGTAGAGCCTTACAAAAAGGAATATGGTCGTTAGAAGTAATTAATATCAGAGATTTCGCTCTTGATCGCTATCATACTGTTGATGGTCCATCTGTGGGCGGTGGGCCTGGTATGATCTTGCGTCCTGATGTGTTGGCTGATTCAATCAAATATGCAAAAAATGGGTGTGATGATTATTCTATTATGTATATGTCACCACGTGGAAATGTATTAAATCAGACAAAATCTAGGGAGATTTCTTATAAGAAGAAAATTATTATTATTTGCGGAAGATTCGAAGGTATTGACCAAAGAATAATAGATCATTTTCATATTGAAGAAGTTAGTATTGGCGATTACGTATTAACTGGTGGTGAAATAGCAGCATATGCATTACTTGATGGTTGCGTAAGATTATTACCAGGCGTTCTTACGAATGACAGTGTATTTGTAGAAGAAAGCTTTGGACATGACTCGGTGTACACAAGCTTATTAGAGTATCCTCAGTATACCAAGCCTTTAATCTGGAATGACGTACATGTACCAGAAATTTTAGTAAGCGGTCATCACAAAAATATTACTGAATGGAAATTACAGCAGGCAGAGGTTTATACAAAAAAACATAGGCCAGATTTATGGCAGATTTATAAGAAAAGCAATAAATTAGGTTGAAATTTCAATCTCAATCGGCTACTTTAATCGTACAATTAAAAATATGTATTCGAGGATTATATGAAGTTGGTACAAGAATTTGAAAACGCACAGATGACAAGGCTTTTAGAGGGTAAGACATTCCCTATTTTTGCGCCAGGCGATACTGTAAAAGTACATGTAGAGATTACAGAAGGTAATACTAAACGTGTTCAGATATATGAGGGTTTATGTATTGCTAGGAAAAATCGCGGCTTGGGTTCAAGCTTTACGGTGCGCAAGATCAGTCACAATGAAGGTGTGGAAAGAATCTTTCCGCTTTATTCTCCAAAAATAGCATGTATTGAAGTTGTTAAAAGAGGTGTAGTACGTAGAGCGAAGCTGTATTATATGCGTAACTTACGTGGTAAATCAGCAAGAATTGAAGAAAGAGTCGATTTAAAACCAGCGAAACAAAAAACTGTTTCTGATGTTGCCGCCCAAGCTTGAATCTTATATAGAGCTAGTAGAGAGCTATGATGTATTTGTTTTTGATATATATGGCGTTTTGCATAACGGTCTCACCCTTTACAATCAAACTGTTCAGTTTATACGGCATTTAAGGTTATTAGATAAAAAGATATTATTCCTATCTAATAACCCGAGACCATCTTCAATATCAGTTCAGAGTCTTGTACAAAAGGGTTTTAACCTAGAAAAAGGTGAAATGATTTTTACTTCTGGAGACTTCTTTCAGTTGTGCTATCGTAATAATTTTCACAATATGTTTTTTCCAAAAAGAAAGATTTATAATTTGGGCGAAGAATATAATTCTGATTTGTTGTTGGGATTAGACGTAGATAAAGCAAATGATATAGCAACTGCTGATTATGTTATTCTTTCTATTTTTACAGACACAGAAAATGAGCTGAGCAAGTGGGATCGAGAACTTAAAATTGCAGTTAAAAAAGACATTCCAGTTATTTGTGTTAATCCAGATATAATGGCGCCTTACGGTGATAGAGTTAGATATACTCCAGGAACATTTGCTAAAAAATACCATGATTTAGGAGGTCAAGTACACTATTTTGGTAAGCCATATCAAGATATTTATAAGTATTTATTAGATCCAATTTTGTCTGAAGGAAAGCTACATAAGAATAGAGTGCTTGCCATAGGCGACTCTTTGGAAACTGATATTAAGGGCGCAGTAGCGTATGGTATTCATTCATTACTATTATTAAGCGGCGTGCACGCTAAGAATCATCTAAACTCAACTGAAAATTTAAAAGAAATATTTATTGAATCTGGAGTAAAGCCAACATTTTTAATGAATCAGCCTAAATTTGATTTAGATAATTGATTCCAGTATTTATTCATGCAAGCAGCGATTATTTCAGGCGTGATCAGAAATGTACTTTAGTGGCGAGATTTGACATTATAAGGTCGTTTTGTAATAATTCTTACCAAGTTTTTGTTCTACGGCGCTCTTTATGTAGCCAGTTAGCACAAAGTTTTTGGCTATATTGGGTTTTCTTCTGTATTTCTTGTTAGGTCTAGTAGCACATTAAGTGTATCACCTCATAAATCAAATTTCAATCTTTGGAATAACGACTTAGTTTTAAAGAAGCCATAACAACGTCTTTTTGCCAACTGAATTTTATTATTCAACTCTTCTACAAAACTGCTATTCTTACGATTTTTAAAATAATTGACCATAATACCTTTGTATTTATCAAGCATTTTAACAAATATATTGAAGCAAGTCAGCCCGCTTTTCTCGATGCTTAATATCCAACGATCAATTTTGGCAAGTTCTAACTTTCTGTCAATATGAAGTTGAATATCCGTATTAGCTTGATCGTGTAGCTATAGGCTCTTTTAAGTGATAGCGGCCTTGAACTACCTAAACAAACCCCTCGCCTGACAGCTGAATAACTGGCTAGATCTTTAAAAAATGCACTGTGGCGTTAAAATCGATGCATGTCGACCTTAATTATCGATGAGTGGTCCAGTTTTGTTACAATTTTTTTTATATTCATAATATTGCGCACTGTTACGAGTGTTGTTGACTGTAAATATGATGGTTTTTGGTCAGTAGTGTGAGATATGATTTTTAGTGAGTCAACATCTAGAGGCAGAGTAAAATATATCACATTTTTCACGACATTGGCCGATCTTATATAAACTAGTGCTGGATATTTGGTAGTATCATCTCTTCGGTGGTTACCTGGTTGATTCAAAAATTTGATAGACAAAAGGTATGGTTGCATTGTATATTACTGTGTTTGCTTCAATTGCATTAAAATATTTCTGTGAAACATATCGAAAACAATTATCTTAAATGATTACTAAATACATAGACTTAACGTTACCAAATGGTCGATCCAAACTGTTGCTTCATAGTTGCTGTGCACCTTGTGCAGGAGAATTGATGGAGCAAATGCTTGCTAATGATATTGAATTTACCATATTTTTTTATAATCCAAATATTCATCCCAAAAAAGAATATGAGCAACGTAAAAATGAAAATATTAGGTATGCTAAAAAGATGGATATTACTTTTGTTGATGCAGATTACGATGTACAAAATTGGTTTAGTAAAGTTAAAGGTATGGAATATGAGCCGGAACGTGGCATAAGGTGCACGTCTTGTTTTGATATGCGCTTTGAGCGCAGTGCATTATATGCATATGAAAATGGTTTCGATGTCTTTGCTACGAGCTTAGGCATATCTAGGTGGAAAGATCTGAACCAGATCAACGAATCTGGCAGAAGAGCTGCAGCTAAATATGAAAGCATGATTTACTGGGATTACAACTGGCGTAAAAACGGTGGCTCTGCTAGAATGTACGATATCGCTAAAAGAGAAAATTTTTATAAACAAGAATACTGTGGGTGTATTTATTCTCTACGAGATACAAACTCCTGGCATGAAAAACACAATCGTAAAAGAATTAAAATTTGTGAGAATTTTTATACTAAAAAGATAAATCCAGAATCTGAAGACGACGACGTTAATTTGCTCAAAGTGAGTAATGTTTCCCATTAAGTTACTTTTAAAGTTCCTTGCATTGGCGCATTATAGTGAATTAACTTGATATATAGGAATTTCAATGCTTGATCGGGTTGGCTAATTTTTCCAAAATCCAAAAAACTCTCACCTCATAATTATTTTAGAGTCCTTTTTATGATCATATTTTGTCTAATTAAGCATTGTAAGGCGTCTACAAGCTGTAAAAAGGATGCACTTTCAAAATTTGGACATACTACTCCCTTGGTAGCCAATTTAGCAGTTTCTGGAGAAGTTAAAAAAACAAGAGACTCTTTCAACAAAATAGATAAATCTCAGAAGTAACGGATACTTGCATACAGGGCAGGAGAGTGAATTATAACCAAAATACTTTTTTATCATGCCTGCAAAGTGAGTTAATAATTCACCAGCTTTCTTAGTTTGACCCAACAGTTTGTAGGCGACTTCCAGTAGTTTGCCACTTATCCTATTGGCAAGAAATCCATAATATCTAATCATACGGAATCCTTCGTCTGGTATGTATTGAATAAAGTTTTCAATAAACTCATTTATTGAAAGCGTAAGATTGCAATATTTCTTTGTTTTGTGATTCAGATGTCTGAATACTACAGAATGTCCATCATAATATCTGAGTTTGGCTCTGCTATTGCGGAGCGCTTTATATATCGGTCCAAATAGTCAACGATTTTATCATGATTATCTGATGATTTATTACAATGCACAACCCATTTTTGTTTAGATAAGTCATTGAGGAAATGATTGAAAGTATCGGTATGGTTGAGCAAGCGATTTACTTCCGGTGTGATCACAAACCAACCTGTTTTTTCTGCTTTTCGGAATAGGTTGATTATCCTATATTTCCACATATTTTTTAACGCCTGATGGTCAAAGTAAAGCTTTTGAAATTTAGTTAGATCCTTAGAGACGCCACCTACTGTAGTTGAAAGATGAATATGCACGTTACGATTTAAGGCGCAACCAAAAGTGTGAATAGCAATGAATATTCCAGGGATCACCCCTTTCTTATCTGCTATGCTTTTTTTACGCAATTAGCTGCAATCATAGCTATGTAATTTAGCGAAAACCTGTTGCACCAGAAGAAATCCCATAATACTGATGGTATTGTAAAGGTGATACGCTGCCATGCAGTGTTCGGCAAAGTCTTGTTTGTTTTTTCAATCCAAATCTCAGTAGTTTTTTGCCACAAGATGAGCAAGCCTTGGTTTGACAGGTATAAGTGGACTTTCTTCGTAAAAGTGTGTTTCTGATTAGAGCAGCGATATTGGTGGTATCTTCTCGTATTATTTCTACAGCTTAATAACTCATTAATGGTGGAGAAGATGGAGGATCTAATTCTGTGTTTATGCCTAATGGCGAATCTAACCCAATTATTATTGGATAAAAGAATCCCTTTAATTGTATAGCCTTTATTCATAATTTTAAGAATATACAGCGCCTTCGACTATACTGAAGTCGCCGAAAAGCGGCTTATCTTGAACCTGAAGGCATATCCTGTGGAGAGCTTGCTAGTGGAGTAATCAATTTTGCAGTAAAGCCTATTTTAGGGTTGGACGCAGTTAGTAAAAAATATCCTAAAGATGTTAATGAGAAATGCGTAGTAACCCAAAAAGCGTTACTATCAGATAAAATGCTGGCATAATCTGAGATAAATGAGGTATTAAGTGGTATTAGTGGAGCATATTCTATTAATTCAGCCCCGGTTAATGCAATGATTCCTAGATCATTTTTTTTAATCTATCAAAGTTCTTTTCTGCCATTGAGCACAAAGCTTGAAGATGGTTCTCTCCCTGAAGAGATTTTATATCATCTAATCGGTCAGGTAATTTTTCGTTGGTCAATCTGAGTAGTTTATCATAAATTGCCTGGTCGCTATATCTTACTACTTCTTTTGATCCTAGTATTTGCATCAACCCCTCTATTTTTGGGGTGTTGCTATTTAAGGCAATAAAATGAGTACCAAGACTGGCAGCGGCAATAGTGTGGTGGAATCTGCCTGATACCAGTAGTGTTGTTTCTTCTATTGTTTTAAGCCAGTCATTTAATGAAGTTGTCTCATAAACTTCCCAATTGGCTTGGAATTGATTTTGCATATATTCTACAAACTCTCTGTCATCTTTTGCTGGGAATGAATCCGCCCCATATAAGAATTTTATTTTAAATCCTCTGGAGCTCATTTCTTGGACATATTGATTAAAGGCAGATAACCCTTGAGTGAAATCTTCAATATTTCCTCTTTCATGGGAAGGTATATTAATTTGTAACCAGGTAGCAGACCCTGCAATTAACAGCTCATTTGGATGTTTGATGTTGCTTTTTATATAATGATCTCTGATATAGAGTGGCATACAATCAAAGCCTTCTCCTACTTTTGCTCCCAGCCTTGCCATGGTATTAAAACTCACCGGCTCTCTAATAGAAGCAAAATCAATAGTATTATAGACCAATTTATAGATAGCTGATTCTTGTGTATCACCTAAAGATGTATCGTGCTGAGGGTATGAGGAGTGGTTTAATATTTCTACATGTTTACCGAGTTCTTTTTTTGCGATATATGCTAGATATAATAAACTCACAGGCGCTGGATTAATGCCATGCAAAGTACCTTCTCCATTCAAAACTATAGCGTCATGGCTTTTGATTAAATTAATTAAATCTGGATTATTTGCTATAAATTTTTGATAGTTGAGTTTATTTACAAAACCAGCTTTAGTGATTGGGGCAGATTTTATTTTATAAGTTTCTGTGATGGGAAGGGAGGTTGTAGTATGCCCCAACTTCCTTATTCCATCTATTAAAGCAGTACTAGTTGCAGCGCAGCCAAAGTGATACCATTTAGTTGTGTCATTTATTAAGAGAACTTTTATTTTTTTTTACCTGTTATTAAATTTATAAAACGAAATTACTTTTTCTTCATTCAAGATGCTTTCTTTGTAACCGTAATAATGGTCTATACCATCTAAAATAATCTTTTTTGCATCAATTAAATACTGTTCATGGCTATCAGAAAAGGAAAAAAAATAGATTCTTTAAAATCATAGAAACATAACATTTTTTGTTTTGATTCTAATTGATTTAGGATGGATGTTGAAACATTTTCTTCTTTTATCATTTGGTAGGTAGAATCTAAGTGGTTATCTGGAAATACAAACAACATATCAACTCTACCGTGATTGCTTAGAAACAAGTAGCTTAAACTACTTTCTGCCATGTAATACTCTATAATATTTTTTTCTGAAATAATGGTATTAAATAACTGCATGAATTGGGGGTTGCTAATAATTATATCATTTTCCTTAGTTGCGTATGGAGATAAAATCTTAGATACTTTCCTGAAATACGAGCTCCTCCCTTTAATTTCGGCAGATATTTCCTGATAGATTGTTTCGCTACTTTTAGTTATAAGATCATCAATTAATTCAAGTTAGTTTACTAATAGTATCTAGAAAAGTTAATTATCAGAAAAATAAAGTCATATTAAAATGTAAGATATTAGATAAATTTACAAGTGTCACGATGTTTTCTACAAGATAATGCTATGCTAAAACCTACTAAACGAATGGTTTGAGCTGTGTATTTTGATTCCACTTCTTTTGGAAATCTTATGTTATTGTTTTATCCGGTTCTCTGTGTATCACTTTCTTATCATGCAACTTGACCTAGTTTCCTGTAGTAATTGACTTTGAAGTGATAGATAGTACCTTGCAACTTGTTGGAAAATTTTAGAATGCTATACGACACAACTCAATATTGATTGACATCTCCGTTAAACTCCCCCATGCAATCAGATGATGTCTGCACCATAGCTATAATGCATCTGACTTGATATCAGAAGGTCAAAGTCTTGCCTAAAATACCTTGCCGCGTATATTAAAAAAAGTTGGAATATATCAATGTTTGCTAATAATATTAGCGGCTTGTTTGACGTGCAGTAATGTGCTTGCTAAGATTGTAGGTTTCTCATCTGCAGACAATTTGATTGAACATACATGCTTGCATTTTGAGCTCATCATCTTGCCTATCTAATTTTATTCAGATAGTAGTCAATTGGTTCCAAGCGTTACTAATCCATGATCCTAATCTGTTTGGAAGATCATGTTTCGTGAATAAATCCCTCCTTTGCGCCTTAGATATCTTTTGTATGAGCTCTGTTGCTAGCAAAAGTCTTATTGCAATCAAATCTCGTAGTCAATCGTTGCTCAATAGTCGAGATGTAATTTTTTCCTTGATTACGCTTTATATTTATAAGCAAGAAGCTATTGTTGAGTGAGTATTTTTGTGTTAAGATTGCGAATTGCGCAATCAGTTAGAGGTGTAATAATTGGTAACTAAATCTATTATTCTTAATGTAGACTCATATATTGCTTCTCATTTTTTGCAATACCCACGAAACGTACAAGACATTTCTTGTTATGTTGAGTCTCGAGGAGGTTCTTTTGACGAGACTTTATTTTTTGGTTTACAATTTTTTTTAAAAGAATGTCTATCTAAAGCAATTACCGAAGAAGATATTATGTATGCTGAAGAATTTCTTATCTCACATGGTCTTGTTTTTAATAAAGAAGGTTGGCAGTATATTCTAGAGAGGCATAAAGGTTACTTGCCTTTAGAGATTGAAGCAGTCGCAGAAGGTACGATTTTGCCTAATAGCAATGTAATGGTGCAAATTAAGAGTACCGATCCTCAATGTGCGTGGCTAGCCCCTTATATCGAAACATCTCTATTGCGAGCTGTTTGGTACCCATCTACTGTGGCAACTGTTTCATGGCATATCAAAAAAATTATCAAAAAATATATGGAAGAAACATGTAATGATCTTTCTGGCCTGACATCCAAGGTGCATGATTTTGGCGCTAGAGGAGTTAGCTCTTTTGAATCTGCATCTATAGGCGGTTCTGCTCATCTTGTAAATTTTTTAGGTACAGATAACATATCTGCTATTTTGGCGATTAAAGAGTATTATAATTATAATATGGCAGGGTATTCAATACCTGCAGCTTCTCACTCTACTATCACTAGCTGGGGAAAAGACTATGAGCAAGATGCATATAAGAATATTATAGATGTTTTTCTTAAAGAAGATAAAGTAGTAGCTATAGTAAGTGATTCATATGATTTGTGGTATGGTCTCAGTGTCATATTTGGCAAGGAACTCAAAGAGCAGATAGTACAATCGAAAGGCACGTTAGTGCTGAGACCAGATAGTGGTGAACCACACTTAATCGTAAAAAAAGCGCTGAGTATCCTTATGGATAAGTTTGGTTACATGGTCAATAAAAAAGGTTATAAAATTCTACCACCATACTTAAGATTAATTCATGGAGATAGAATTTCACTTGCCACAATTGAATCTACTTTGGAAGCTCTCAAAAAAGACGGCATCTCCGCAGATAATATTGCATTTGGTATGGGTGGAGGATTATTGCAAAAACTAAACCGTGATACGCTAATGTTTGCAATGAAAACTTCAGCTGTAAAAATTGACAATGTATGGCGAGATGTGTGTAAAGAGCCAATAACTGAGCCAATTAAAAAATCTAAATCTGGTAGATTAGCTTTAATCAAAGAGAGTGGCAAGCATAAGACGATTAGACTAGAAGAATTAGGTAATAAGGATAATTTACTTAAAACAGTTTTTAGAGATGGTAAAGTTTTAATTGATCATTCTTTTGAAGATATAAGGTTGAGAGTTACAACGGATTTATAGGCATAATGGACAAAATTTGATGATAAAATTAGAAATTTTGAAGTAAAAAGTTTATCATTTTTGTTCTTCTTTTTTTACGCAAGCCATGATGAATTTTTACCTTATTTTTCCAGTGAGCAAATGATCCGTTACAATGATTGGTAGTATTTAGGATGTTGAGATTAGAGTGAATCTTATAAGTAAAAAAAATATAAGAGATTTGATTTATACTCCTAAAAGCATTTCTAAGTTATTTATGTGTAAATTGCTTATTTTCGTTATGCTCTTTTAGAGAAGGTTATATAATTTACTATTTCTATTAAACCTAGCCTTAAATTCTGTTATTGTGGTGTGTATAATAGTAGCTATCAGAGCTTTGATTTTCTGTCGCGTTCAGTTAGGATTGTTGGTAGGCATGATGCCTTATTATGGCTACTCGATGGAATAAGCAAAGTTGAGGGGGTATCTGGATGTTTCTTCTTTAAGAGTTTAATAACAATCTTTGCAGTCATCAGTTATAAAATTTGAAGTTATAATCTAATTATTCCAAGCTATCCAAACGCTCACTGATGCAATGCAACTTTTCACCATCAACTTAGCGCTAGTATATATTTTGCCATTAGCTTGAAAGATAAGTAGGTCATATCTTCAGCCAAAGAAAGTAGTATCAAACATTAAATTGATAGATCTATGTTCTAAAATTTTTGGAGATTTAGAAAAATTGAATGCATCAAATCACCCTTCGATAGTTTTGAGAGATCTTTTACGCTTTATTACTAGCTCATTTAGAGTTTGCTTTTCGTAACTATAATCTTCATAAGCCGATTTAATCTATCTAGATCTAGTACTCTTGTTAGACCAAAACCTATGCTCATATTTTTGACATTTATATCTTCGTGAGCAACAATCATTTTCCATTTTTAACTATGTGGGTTGAATCACAACTCGAGTAACTTTTTTTGTAACATATCCAAAATACCCACCTATACCTTATTTACTATGTGTTCGAGTAGTTTTTTATCACCAGATTTTGTCCATTATACCAATTTATAAAAGTCACAATATAATTTTATTGGACATTGAATGCATAATGGTTTTTTTGCTTTGCAAGTATATCTACCATGCAAAATTAACCAGTGGTGAGCGTTATTTAACCATTTTTTAGGAATACTTTTTTCTAAAGTGCGCTCAACTTCTAATAGTGATTTATTTTTGGATAAGCCAATACGTATGGCAGTACGAAAAACATGCGTATCTACAGCTATGGTTGGTTTATTAAAGGCGCAGTTTAAAATGACGTTAGCTGTTTTTCTGCCCACTCCAGCTAATGACTGTAAATCTTCTATGTTTTCGGGGATACTTGAATTGAACCGCTCAAGCAGTTGCTGACTTAGTTTTATAATATTCTTAGCTTTTGTATTAAATAAACCGATTGATTTGATATGTTGCTTTAATTTTTTGCTTCCTAGTTTAAGCATGTCTTCAGGCGTATAAACTACTTTGAATAACTCCTTAGTGGCTTTATTAACCCCAATATCAGTTGCTTGAGCAGATAATACAACCGCAACTAACAAAGTGAAATTGTTGGTATAATTTAATTCAGTTTTAGGATCGGGATTGTTTGTACAAAAAATAGTAAAAATTTGGTTAATTTCTAGTGTATCCATAGCTACTAAATTATTTTATTGTTATGGCTAGTTGAATCTATTATGTTGTAGTTGATAATATCAGTAATAGCAAATGACTCAATACAACGATCAAGAAAAAATATTAGAAATTATTGGCTTCATTAACAAATCGATATATCCACAATCTTTTATTTTTGGTGGAACAAAAGGAATCGGTAAAGCTACTGCTGCCAAAGATTTAGTCAAGAGATTGCTGCCTGGTCATAACGATATATTACATCATTCTCTTTGGCTTGCATCAGATGGTATAGTTGTAACAATTGACCAAGTTAGACAAATTAGAGATTTTTTTAGTCACACACTTAACAATCACTTTCCTCGCATTGTTGTGATTGATAGTGCTGATGAATTAAATATCAATTCATCCAATGCCTTGTTAAAAATTCTTGAGGAGCCACCAAAACAGTCATTATTAATCCTTATCTCGCATCAGCCTCATAATTTAATTGATACTATAAAATCCCGCTGTGCTTTCATTAAATTTAAAGTGCCATCAAATACTCTACAGATTGTACAGAAAGATCATAATTTTGATACTAAAAATATAGATACACTTCTAAAACTCTCTCATAATGTTCCTGGAGTTGCTATTTTACTTGGTAAGAATCAAGGGTTGGAATTGTACAATAGTATTATCTCTGCTTTAAGCAATTATGAAACTTCATATACAAAGACTTACAGTTGGATTGAAAGTACTTTTCCTGATAACAATCCTGAAAAATGGTGGTTATTTGGTTATTTAATAAAATATTTACTGGAGAAAATTATAAAAATCAGTCATATAGAACATCAAGATAATAATTTATTTGAACAGGAAGCATTACTTATTAAGAAGCTCAGTAATCTTAAGTCTACGGAAGCATGGTTATTGACATACGATGAAAGCTGTCAATTATTGGAGAGTGCCAAAAAATTATATTTGGACTATAAAAATATAGTCGTAGTAATAATGATGCTTATTAGCGAAGGGCGAAAAGGGAGAATGAAATGAAAAAGAATTTCTACATTACTACTCCTATATATTATGTAAATGATGCGCCACATATAGGTAGCGTATACACTACTTTAGCTTGTGATGTAATTGCTAGATTTAAAACATTAGATGGTTATAAAGTTAAGTTTGTGACTGGTACTGATGAGCACGGACAAAAAGTGGAGAAAGCAGCTTTGAAAGCTGGTATGGATCCTCAGTTATTTGCTGATCGAGTGTCACAAAAATTTCGTGAAGTATTTAAATTAATGAACATTAGTTATAACGATTTTATCCGTACAACAGAATTGCGTCATAAAAAAACTGCAATAGCTCTTTGGAATAAACTGAATGAAAACGGACATATTTATTTAGACAAATATTCAGGATGGTATGCGTTACGTGATGAAGCATTTTATACTGAAGATGAATTGGTGTGTGGTAAAGCTCCAACCGGAGCAGAAGTTGAATGGGTGTCTGAAGAAAGTTATTTTTTTGATTTGTCAAAATGGCAAGATAAATTATCTGATCTATACATAAGACATCCTGATTTTATCACTCCAAACAGTAGAAAAAATGAAGTGGTTAATTTTATTAAATCAGGTTTGAAGGATTTATCAATTTCTCGTACTACATTTAAGTGGGGGATTCCAATACCTGGCGACGATCAGCATATTATGTATGTATGGTTAGATGCACTTACTAACTATCTGTCAGCGGTAGGGTATCTTGATACAAATAGTGATGATTTCAAGGAATTTTGGCCGGCTGATATTCACATGGTTGGCAAAGATATTACTAGGTTTCATGCAGTATATTGGCCAGCATTTCTAATGGCCGCTGGTATTGAGTTACCTAAGCAGATAGTAAGTCATGGTTGGTGGTTAATTGAAGGAGAGAAAATCTCAAAGTCTTTGGGTAATGCTATTAATCCAATAGATTTGGTCAATGAATTCGGATTAGATGCAACCAGGTACTATTTAATGAGTGAAATAACATTCGGTCATGATGGTAACTTTACACGCCATAGCTTTGTGAATCGTATTAATAGCGAGTTAGCTAACAATATTGGGAATTTGGTCCAACGTAGTTTATCTATGATTTTTAAAAATTGCGATGAGAAAATACCGTACATTGAAGAAAGTATAGAAAATTTGTATGAGTATGTACCTTTGCTAAAGTCTGCTGAAGGGTCGTTGATTCAAATACGAGCACAACTTGATCGGCAGCAATTAAATGCAGTAATTGAACATATTGTTGGCTTGGCAACTCAGGCAAATGTATATATAGATCATCAAGCTCCATGGACATTGAGGAAAGCTGATACTAATAAAATGAGGAAAGTTCTGTATATTCTAGCTGAAACAATCCGCTACATAGCAATTCTATTGCAACCATTTATGCCAGATTCGGCATCTAAGATTTTAGATCAGCTGTCAGTCAGTAAGCATGAGCGTGATTTTTCCTGTTTAAACATGGAAAGAGCATTAAAACCCGGAACAAGCATTATAGAACCGCAAGCTATTTTTCCAAGGATAATATGAAAATAATTGATACCCATTGTCATTTAGATTTTGAAGTTTTCAAAAAAGATTTTCACTTAGTTTTCCAAAGAGCTCAGGCTGCAGGTGTAGCAGTAATGCAAACTATTTGTACGAAAGTTTCACAATTTGACACTATAAAAACAATAGCTGAAAAATACGATAATATTTATTGCTCCGTTGGGATCCATCCGAACGAAGTGACCTCTACTGAATTTGCTAGTGCCAGTGAATTAATCTCTTATAGCGATTATCATAAAGTTATTGGCTTGGGTGAAACTGGACTAGATTATTTTTATAAAAAATCTGACCGAGAATTACAGAAAAAGTCTTTTAAAGAGCATATCAATGCTTCACGAGTAACTGGTCTCCCTGTTATAGTGCATACTAGATCTGCAGATGAAGACACGATACAAATCATATCAGAAGAAATGAATAAAGGAAAATTTTCAGGTTTAATTCATTGCTTTACAGCAAGCAAAGATTTAGCGCAATCAGTGTTAGAACTAGGTTTTTATATATCAATATCAGGTATCGTAACTTTTAATAATGCCAAAGCTTTGCAGGATGTCATTAAAAGTTTGCCAATAGATAGAATTCTTGTTGAAACTGATGCGCCATACTTGGCGCCCATGCCGCAACGTGGTCAGCGTAACGAGCCAGCATTTATCAAATTTACTGTTGAATTTTTAGCAGGTTTATTTGGCAAGACCCCAGAATATATCGCCCAAGCAACTACTGAGAATTTTTATAATTTATTTACTAGAGCTAGGATTGAGAGATAATAGCACTATTTCCTCAGTAATATTCAGGTTATCTGGTACGATCAAAAAATCTAGCTCAGTTAATTCATTTCTTGGAACTATAATAAAAAGTTGCTGCGTAACTGGCAACTCTTCAAGTGCCACAGTTATCTCATATGGAAGTTTGCTACTACCAATTCTTAAAGTACCAGGTGCTACTTTGTTATTTTTAGAATCGTAAAGCAACTTATTATCTAAATTGTATATTGTATAATGCATGGTGATGTTTTCACCGCAATTAAATTTGCGAATGCCAGTAGTATTAGCGTTGTTAGTATTTTTAGTAAAAACTTGTTTATTGAATTTTTGTAAGTTTTTAGGGAGTATTTCCAGTAATGTTACATCACTGTAGTAGAAAAGGCTTGCATCTTCCTTTGGTAAGAAGTCTATCTTTTCTTGACTATAGGTAATATGTCTATTGCTATTTTTCTTCATGCCAATTAGCGCTTGTTCTAAAGGGATGGGTATGGAGCCTTCACCAAGTGTTATTATCTTTTTATTAGACAATGGAGAAGTAGATTTATTACTTTTCGTAATTGCTCTAGTGAAATATGATATTTCTATTTCTTGCCCACATTTGGCACTAGGACCACTACCCAGCTCTATTTCTTCAATAAAAAATTTTTTAGTTAATAGTTGTTGGATTTTTGGATTTTCTTTCGACAGCCTATTTACCACTGTTTGTATAATTTCCTTACCTTCTGGAGTTTTTAGCGCACTTCTGATGACGTTAGTCATTTTTTTTTCAATATACGAGCGTTTTTTCTCTATTCCAATTTTAATATTAGAATTATCTTCAGGTTCAGATTGGTCTTCCTCCTTAATAATAGAGGAGATTTTTGATATTTGTTGCGAGGCGTCTTTTATAACAGATTTTATTTTAGCTTTATCATAGTTATAAACTGCTAATACCATAAAAGCAAAAAGCAACAATTTTACTAAACCTGCATGACGCATAGATCCTCTTTTATATATATTGAAAGCATACCAAGAATATTGCTTTAATAGCAAAAATTCAAGAGTTTTAGTATAGCAATGAATTGTTATTTAAATGATTAACCTTTTTTTAACTCTTGTCTATTATTGTTAAGTAGTAGCTTAAAAAAACAATGAACTAAAGTTAGGTTAAACATAGCATATGCAGAAGATCTCAAGTAAAATAATCAGTATTATCGGATGGAATCTTCTTATTATTTGCAGTCTTTTGTTATCAATATATTTTTACAATTTTTTAATGAGAAATACATCTTATGATAATAAGTATGCATTTGCCAAAAACATTCAAAGAATTTTTCAAGATAGAAAAAGTTCAATATCAAGAAAAGATGTTGAAGCGTATGCTTTGAAATTTAAGATTAAAGATCAACCCATGAATGTCACTTCTGCATTTGGCTTTAATTTATCATATGTTGATTTAAGTAATCTATATATGAAATTTGCTAATTTGAGAGGAGCAAATTTAAGTTATGCAAGCTTGAATATGACTAATCTGAGCAATGCTGATATGACCGGAGTAGATCTAACTAAAGCAAATCTACGAGGTGCTTACATGCATGAAGCTATAATGAATCGCGGGATATTGAAAGAGGCTAATTTTGAGTTTGCAGATTTGAGAAGAGCTTCTTTTATTGGTAGCTATCTAGTAGGGGCTAATTTTACAGGAGCCGATCTACGAGATGCGGATTTAATAGATGTAGATCTTTCTGGGGCAGATTTATCACATGCTGATTTATCAGGAGCAAAATTATATAGAGCAAAATTACACTTGGCAAATTTGACTGACACTAAATGCGAGCATACAGTCTTTTATCAAGCTACTATTTCTTATGCTAATTTAAGCAATGCGAATTTTCAGAGAGCTCATTTAGTTGACGTAAATATAAATCATTCAAATATGCAAAAAACCAATTTTAGCAATGCCGATTTGAGAGGAGCAGTTTTAAAAAATAATGATAGTACTAATGCAAATTTTCATTTAGCAAAAATGGACTATGTTAGTAGTATTCAATTTCAAAATGTTGGTGTAGAATAAATGGTATGGAGTTCGTATTATGATACAGTTTAACCTCTGGACTATTTTATTCATAGCGTTATTTACACAAAGTGCTTTTGGTTTTATTATTGATGTGAATCCAGGTAAGATCAAGCAGTTTGCTAGTTGCGTTCCCACTAAATCAACAGATATAGTTAGTGAGCCAAAGGAGATAATCTCTGATAATAATTTACTTAATAAAGTAGGAAATTTTTCTGATAATTTGGTGCCAAAAATCATACTTTTTGGAAGAGTACGTGATAAAGATTGTATACCAATTCCAAATGCCACCGTTAGCTTGTGGCAAACTGATGAGCAAGGTGTTTATAGATATATAAGAGTCTTTGATACTGAGAAAGACATTTATAATATGCATAACCAGGTGTACAGTGTATTCGAAGGAGTGGGCTCCACAATTTCTACTAACACAGGTGAATTTGCTTTTATCACAGTCCATCCTGGTAGAGGGCGTGGCGGCGTGGGTAAGGCGGTTAATGTGGTGATAGAGCATAAACAATTTCCTGAGCTTAGAACTATGGTAGTATTAGCTGATAAATCTCAGTTAACAAAAAAATCTAACCACGTGATAGCAGTCAATACAAGAATTTTAGGTTCCAATGGTATTAAAATATATTATTTTGATGTTGTTTTAGATGGCAAAGTTAAGAACTTAAATTATTAGTCTGTTAAGTATCAATGCACAAAATTTCTCACGTTTATAAATCACCAAACTTTGACAGGCGGACATCTGATACTATTGATATGTTGGTCATACATGCAACCAAAATGGGGGAACTATCATCGCTAGAAAGATTGTGTAATCCAGATAGCAAGGTTAGCTGCCATTATCTTATATCGCAAAATGGAGACGTATATTGCCTAGTAGATGAATATCATAGAGCTTGGCATGCTGGGATAAGTTATTGGCAGGGTAGAAGTAAATTAAACAATTATTCTATTGGGATCGAACTAGTAAATCCAGACCATAATTTGGCAGAAAATGTATTTACTGCAGTTCAAATGAATGCTCTCATTGAGATTTGCGCATACTTAATTAAAAAGTATAGCATTCCCGATTACAACGTAGTAGCTCATTCAGATATAGCTCCTGACCGAAAAGATGATCCTGGTCAATATTTTCATTGGATACTCCTTGCGAAACATGGTATTGGCTTTGATTATAGCATTTTAGGCAAAATTAATAAAAACGAATTAATCAAATTTGGTGACGCAAACGTTAAAGTACTAGAGGTACAAAAGATGCTTAAGGAGCTAGGTTATCAGATTGATACTAGTGGCATTTTTGATCAAGAGTGCGCTAATGTAATAGTTGCTTTTAAGCGTCATTATTACCAACAAGATTTATCTTTAACTTTCAATAATGATGCATTCAATATCCTAGGCAACATACTTTCATACTACAGGTTATCAAGCAAATCTTGACAACCTGTAAAATTAATTTCTAGCCCTCTTTAATGAATTAATGATTTTTGAGTAGTGTATAGTTCGGACAATATTCATTGGACTTGAAGCGATTGACCAAGTCTAAGGATTGTGAAATTACATTTTTGTATTGCATTAAATATTTGCTTTGATTGAATAATATTTCCACCGAATAATCATCGCTATCAAATGTTCTAAACTCACACGTATAATGCTCTTTCACAAGGTCTAGATACTCAAGGTTATTATAACATTGTATCCAATATTCAGGGTTAACAGGATTGTCACCAGTACGGATAAATATATTAGGACCCTTCTCATAGCAGCCACTTTCTTTATGCATGTTTATATCAGATTGGACTATGCAGCATCTTTCAAAATTAGTCACAACGTAATAATCTAAACCTGTATTTAGATAATTTCGCTCTTTTAAAGTGAGCTCAATTGGCATGTTTTGAGGTTGATAATTGTATCTGCGGAGTAAGGTCATAAGGCTCTGCCAATAATGAGTTTGACTGTTTTTAATTGTTTCCTGGTGTTTCACTAAAATAATACTAATATTATCTTGTGGCACATAAGGCTTATGATGAATTAAATTACTTACAGGAACAGGACTTAAGCTATCAAAATCAAATTGAATATGTAATTCTCCAATCTCGCCAGAGAGTTTAAATTTTCTAATACTTAAATAATCTCGTGGGACACAGAATAGTGTATTATTCATTTTGAAGTGACCAACTAATCCTTTTTTATTCCATGGACAAGTAGGTAATTCTTCTACTAGCTCACTTGGAGTATTTTTTTTCATCCAGTTTATAAGTGTTTCACAACTTCTAGATGCAATGATTTCTCTAGGAATTTCAAGTTCTATCGCATCTTGATTACCAGGAAAGATGTAATAGAAATTTTCTTGACCACGAAGATTGTATAGTAATATTCCCAATAACATTAAACATAAAAAGAAAACTAATAAATAAACTTTTTTCATTTTAGACATTGCTGTATATTTAGTTAATGATTGATCTTTGATCATCTAAAATAATCTGAATTTTGTCAATCTTTACTAGAATCGATGTTGCATTTAAAAAATAAGATTATCTATAGAACAACCTTAGTTTAACATAATAACCACATTAAAGTTGCTTAATTTTTTAAATAACAAAACTTCTTAGGTTGAAGGAGTGTATAGTCAGCTCTATTCTGACAGTAAAAAAATCCTAAAATTTATAATTGATTATTTCTTTTTTTAATCACTACGATCTTAAGAATTATTTTTTGATATGATCCAATATTTTATATTAATATCAACTGTTCTATTATTAATATTTCCTACTATCAAAGAAAAATTCACAAGCTTTCTTTGTTAATTAATCAAGAGGCATAATCTCAAGCTAAAAACTCAACCAGTTTAAGTCTTGTTTGTTTTTTATAAAATCTTGAAATACTTAATTTCTTCTTATAGTTTTGAAGCAAATAGCTCAAATATAAATCCTTGAAGGTCCACCGATAGACAACTTAAGCGAAGCATCTCTACGACAGTAATAATCTCTGCAAGACTTTATACATAAGCTTGTTATGCTTATGATTTGGTAATTGTGTATTTTTCTTAATTGAGCAGTAAATTTTAGTTGGTGGATCATGGTATAAACTTTAATTTCGTCAAGCTCATTAGAGCTTATCATAATCATTCGTCACTATGTTTGCTTTTTTATAATTGTTATATTGTATTAAGGTTGGGAATAGGGGGGGGTATCAATTTATTTTTGGCAATTTGGGCAGTAAAAAGTAGATCTTCCTGATTGAATGATTTGTTTTATACTTGTATTGCAGTTGGTACAATTTAAGTCAGTACGTCCATAAACTTTGTGTTCGTGTTGAAAATAACCCAATTCTCCACGAGTATTAACATAATTTTTTAATGTTGAACCGCCAGCAGCAATAGCTTTTTTTAGAGTATTTTTAATCGCACTAATCAATTTATTGATTTCTTTAGTTTTTAGGCTATTGCTTTTTCTTAAAGGCGAAATTTTACAGTGAAATAAACTTTCACAAGCGTAGATATTACCAACTCCAACCAGAACTTTATTGTTCATAAGCGATATTTTAATAGGGGTAGTTTTATTTTGTAATGCGAATGATAAATAAGTTGAATTGAATTCGCGTGATAGCGGCTCTGGTCCATAATTTTTAAATAAAAATGATTTAGCAAGATTATTAAGGTGATATATAGTGATCAGACCAAATCTTCTAGGGTCATTAAAAACAATGCGGTTGTTGTTGGTTAAGTAAAAAATTACGTGATTATGTTTCTGAAATTGTTGTGAGGGATTAATCAAAATTTTTCCACTCATTCCTAAGTGCAATACAAGCACATGATCGTTTGCAAGATGGATAAGTACGTATTTTGCTTGACGGCTAACTGTGATTATGACTTGCTTTTCAAGAAGTGCAGGTAATACCTTAGGTATAGGTATACGCAAATTATGTTGGTTAATTTGCACTCCGAGAAAAGATTCTCCGATGATTTGATTACGCAGTTCTAGAACCACTACTTCAACTTCTGGTAATTCTGGCATTTTTTTTTAAGCTAGTTAAATTCTTTAGGTTTAAAATTATGTTTCGTGATTAATACTTTTCTTACTTGTGCCGCAATGATCAAAGTTTCATTGTATACTTCAAAGTCATTGATTAGCACTTCTTGCTTGTATAGCTCAACAATATGATTATATATAAGATTTTGAATAAAGATTGCAGTCTTATCTTTTTTATATACTGATGGCGGCAATATGTATATTTTTTTTCCTGTGGCGCAAGCTTCCGAAATCATACTCACTGAATCAGCAGTAACAAATACACAATCAGTCATTGCTAACATACCAAAATAAGGATTGTTTATTGATGGATCGATTATATCGACACGTGTATTTTGTGAAAATACGCTATTCAATATATCAATCAGTTTTCGAGGTGTGCGTCTTGAGGGCGTAATAAACAGGCTGCCTTTGCTATTATCAAGGATTGATTGCAATTGAGTAACTATGAGCTTGCACATAGAAGTATTCATATTGTAGCGGTGTGTAGATCCTCCCAATAACACCACAAGATACGGACGTTGCTTGTTATCAAATAGGCCTTGATACATTTTTTTTCCTTCAGCTAATTTAGCAGGAGTGATGCGATGTAAAGCCATATGACTAACAATTGTATTCTCACCTTCTATGTTGTCATGTTTCATTGGGATCACCAAATCAAAATATTTGAGATTAATACGAGGATCTTGC
>CAMDPW010000023.1 GCA_945905715.1 Rickettsia typhi | reverse complement strand
TTTCTCGTTGCATTTACTCATTACCAAGCCAGTCTGTTAAATGAATTTTTAGCTAATTTTACATTAGTAAAAATCAATTAAAATAAAAAAATATAATCATTGACAAAAAACCAAAGCTAGATTAGATCTTTATATGCAAATAAGAATCGTTCTCATTTGTATTCATTACAAAATTTAAAAAAGGAGCTTAATGATGATAGGACATTTTGTAGGAGTAGGTGCGCAGTTTATTGCAGAAAGTGTATGTAAATTAACTTTGGATCAAGCTAATATTTGTCCTATTGCTGGAGTTTTTATTCATGAGTTCATTGTAGAGCCACTAGTAAACTCTATGTTAATGAATGAAAATTATGAGCAGGATGGTTATAATATTAAACGACTTATTGCAGGAGCAATAGGAGCTGTAATATTTAGTCAAGCTATAGAACATTTCGTAGAAGAGGATGGTCATATAACAATGAGTTCTGCAGCCAGTCTAGTTGGAAGTATTGCTGGTGGTAATATTTATGATCTACTTTGATCGCAATATTAATATCATATAAATAATGTGGTAATATTCATCTAAGCTTTGTTGAGTTTTTGTTTAAAATTTAGATGGATTTTTTATTTATCTAACACAAGGTGAGTAGGTGGGAATGAGATGTCCGTGACTGATCAGTAAAGGACCTGTTATGAACATCTGTTATTTTAAAGTAGTGTCAATATTTCATTATAATACTCATATGATTCTAAAGTTCTTTGTAATAATTTCCTTGGATGCTACCTAAAAAACCATTGGAATCATCAACTATTGTATCAATAGACAAATCATTATGTATTGCCTTAGAAGAACTGCCTTAAAAGTTTTTTTAATGTATAGATAATACGTCCTTGATTACCTTTATTACTACCCATTTCATCTAAAGGGTCTAAAGAATGTAATCCGTACTGTTGCAAGTGTGGTACTCCTGAGGACCTTGGAGAAAGCAAGGTTAATTTTTCTCCACAATCACATATTACAGGTATTCTCTGCTCCTGTACCTAGATTTTTTTGCATGAATAGCAATTTTGAAGCAAACTGGTGCCTATAAACCTCGCAAATATACTAATACCGTAACAAGAGTTAGTAGAACGAGAATGACCATACTCTGTCTGCTTGTTTTCATTACCACTGTGTAGAGAATCAGAAGCCAAGTCGCTGGAACAAAATTTATTTTATCAAAAATGATAAGACATTAGTGAGAAATCACTAAACCTTGCAGCAATTAATCTTTGGGATGAATTTTTAAGAAATTTATCTTTTTAGAGATGCTCTAGAGAAATTTTTTTGGAGGTGGAGAGAGAGGTGTCTACTTGCGTATTTTTTTACTACGAACAAAATGACTTATTGCAGGAAGAGGAGGTATAATTCCTTATAAGTTCTTATAGTAATGATTAAATGCAATACATATAAGTTGATCAGCAAATATTTTTAACTACCTCTTTCTTTCAAATTACAATGGCGTTACTGTGGGTAATCAGGAAATTTTTTTACCTATTACAAATATATTTTTTGCAATTTTACTAAATTCATTAAATGGATAAAAATTTATAGAAAGCACAATAGAAATGGCTGCATCCACAAATTTCATTATTGGTTTCTTACTCAAAATGTAAGGTTGGTCAATTGATAGAACTTTTGCACTACTTACTGATAAATTAGCAGATTGCAGATCTTCAATCAATTCCGCAGCATTGTAAGCATGACCATAAAAACTCACAGTATTTAAACCATTGCATATGATATTATAAAAATCTCCAGGCTCTGTAGCCAAGCTAAGTGTTTTTTTTAAATTTTTTGCTACTGAAAATATATTATTTTTTTTTGCTATGTGATACTGACTTCTTAAGAGATCATAAGCTTCTACTTGCTTAACAACAGATTGTTTAGTTGAAACATTTATAATCATTTCTCCTTCATAACACAATATTTTTTTTAAGGATTTTATTGTGCATTGGCGTTTATTGCGTTTTAAGATAAGACCTAAAACCGTAAAAAAGCTAAAAATAAGATTTATAGGTTCTTTGATAAGTGTTTTTATATAAGACGGCTTATCTTTTATATTAGCATGAATCAATACAACAATTAAATTGTCTTTATTGTAACAAGAATCAATATATCCATGCTTTTTGTTTCTTGATTGAACATTGCTATTTTTATAACTTTGAACCTCCAAAAAGTTTTTAAATGTATCTAAAGCTACTCTACTTGGATCGTAAGCAATTAATACAATATTTATATCAGGATATCTTTGAGCTAATTCATTAATTACTGGAAATAATCTTCCATCTCCACAACCAAAATCTAATATTCTAAAAGTTTTAATTTTTTGTTTCTTATAAATTGTTATATTATTGTAGATACGCTTAAAAGCTGAATTAATCACAGATCTTTCTCTTGGTATTACTCTAGACTTTCCAAATCTTCTATTGTAAAGTGATAATTCACCATCTTGGTAGTAATGATCGTATTCTGTAGCTATATTAAGTTTAGGTTGGAAATCATGACTTTTGTCTTTTTCGGTATTTTTTGGCATAAACAACACAATATACTTTAAGAATTGCTCATAAAAGTTACAAGTGAAGTTATTATTTTTTCTATTAGAAGTAAAGTTACATTTTAGTTAGATGTTTATAATATAGAATATTGAAGGTTATTATGCTAGATAAAGAGGATTTTTATAAAATCATGGATGGTGAAGGTAAAAGTGACTATGAAATTTATCTAAATACCAAAAAACTATTTTCATGTCAAAAAAACTTTGATTCTCTATGTAACCAAGACGAACTCATGTTTCAAATTACTCATCAAGTAGAAGAATTATGGATGAAAACTATTAATCATACACTACTTAATATCAATGATCATTTTCAGTTACATAATAATAATCTCATTTTAACTCTCTTTAAAAGAGTGCATCTTATACAAAAAATGATGATTGAGCAATTATCAGTGTTAGAAACTATGTCACCAAAAGATTATCAGTTGATACGTTTAGGGCTAGGTAGTGGAAGTGGAATTGAATCTCCAGGCTTCAGAGCGACATTAAAGATTGCTCAGTTACTATGGCACAGTTTTCAAAAGTATTATCTTAATAATGATCTAACAAAGATAGAAAAAATTTATAATTCAGAATATCAACATTGTGATTGTTATATAATTGCAGAATCATTGATTGAATTTGATGAATTATTTCAAAATTTTAGATATAAACATATAAAAATCGTCGAAAGAACTATTGGCATAGATTCATTGTCTCTAAAAGGAAGGTCCGTAAAATTACTTAATCACGGCATTAAACAGCAATTTTTTCCTCAGTTGTGGGAAATAAGAAGTGTTATGACTAATAAATGCCATACTTCTTACGGTCAATAAATTATGCTTTAGATTTCTATACTCATGGCTAAACAACGCGTTTGTGTTTTTTGTAGATTGTATAAATGTAGTATAGAATTGTTACTAGTTTGCCATAATCTCGAGGAGTCTATGAGACTGATAATGCATTTATAAACACAAAAGGTATTATTACGGAAGTATGTATAATGCGTTTCTACATGTAATACATTAACTAAATAGAGTTATAAAAACTTGTAGCAAAAAATATATTTGATAAAGAGACTATATGATAAAAAAGAAACAATCAATATATACGCAATATGTTCAAGTGATGATTATAATTCCTGCGCTCATCTTAGTGATTAATGTAATAGTAGGCTATATTAATTATAAACTTGCAAGAAAAGATAAATTATTGGTATATCTTAATGCAGCAGCTATAATCAATTCAAGAATTGAGCATGGCTTTGATTATATTGAAAAATTTTCTGAGATTGTTGGAAAAAAAATTTTATCTAAGAAAAATAGATCTCCTAGAGCAATAGGAGAAATTTTACAAAAGACATATTCAGTTGCTCAAATAGGAAGAGATGTGATGGGTCTTACCAGCTTTGATTTCGTTACTCCTAATGGTAAAGTTGTAGCTAATGCTAGAGAAGGCGCGGTTAGTTACGATATTTTTGTAAAAAAATACGATCGTGATTGGATGGTTTTGGCACCACTTCAACCTTGGAAATTACACGTTTCATTAAATCTAGTAGATGGAATAGGAGGTAAATATACAGTAGGTGTACGAGGTATTCCTGCGGGTTTTGGGATCTCCGATAAAGATGGGAAATTTTTAGGGATTATTTCATCTGGTATAAGTGTTGAGCAGTTGTCTAGTAAAATCAACAAGGCGTTACTCAATGAAAGAAATGTACAATTTATGATCATAACAAGTGATTATAAATTTATTGTGTCTTCAGATCAAAAAAATAATAACACTACTAATCTCAATAAATTAAAAACTCTTATTGAGACTTCTCATCAAGGTTTTTTAAAGGAAAATTTTATACATAATGATGTGCAATATTTAGTATATCAGTATGTTAAAAATTATCCTTTCATAATTCTAGTAGGAGCAAATACCTATTTAGAATACAAGGACTTTAGAGATAAAGTTCTACCTCAAATAATACTAAGTCTCACAATAGGTATTTTATTGTACATACTATTTTTATTTTTTAGAAATAAATTATTGATACCAATAAAGGAACTTTCAGATATTGCGCGTTCTATTTCTTGTGGCAAAATTGATATTACTATTCCTCAATATAATTCAGATGAAATTTCTAACTTAGCAGATCACATTCAAAAGATAAAAGATTATACTTATGAAATTCATGACATTAAGTCAAGACTTGAAAATACTACAAACATACTAGAAAAATCCAACAATATTCTGGAACAAAAAGTGAATGAACGCACTTATAATCTTGAGCAAGCCTTAAGTGCTAAGACTACATTTTTTAATAATATTAGTCATGAAATACGCACACCAATTCAAGGTTTTACCAATATCTCTGAAGGACTTGTAGAACACTGGAGTCATTTTAACGATCAAAAGAAATTAGAGCTGGCAAAGCAAGTCGCAAGCAATGCCAAGAGACTTGCGTTGTTAATAGGTGGCTTGCTTGATCTTTCAAAGTTTGCTGCTGGTAAAACATCTTTAGATCTAAGGAAGACTAATCTCAATCTAATTGTTAAGAGTATTATAGATGAGTGCGAAACTTTGTATATGGATCGCAAACAGATAAAAATCAAGTTTCTTGAGTATAAGTCGTTCGAGATTATTGCCGATCGCGAGAAAATCGCACAAGTTCTGCGTAACTTATTTGTAAACGCTATTAAGTTTAGCCATGATCATAGCATAATATCGGTCTCAATAGCTGCATCTGAAATTATCTATGATGATAACAATACAGTGCAAGGTTTACATTTTGCTATAGCTGATCAAGGTGTTGGTGTGCCAGAAAATGAGCTTGAGTCAATATTTACAGCCTTTACCCAAAGTACTAAGACTAAGAGCGTAACTGGAGGTACCGGTCTTGGACTTGCTATTTGTTATGAAATTATAGAACTTCATCATGGCAAAATCTGGGCTGAAAATAATATTCAAGGTACTACATTTCACTTTGTTATTCCAATTGCTCAGACAAAACATATTGATGGCCGTAAGATTATCAAGAGATATGATATCAAACTAGTAAACAAAATAGCTAGAGGTAAACCAGGCACTATTCTGATTATTGATGACGAAGAGGCGTGCTTAGTTAGTATGGAGTTATTATTGTATGGCACTAATTATAAACTAATAAAAGCTAATACTGGCCGTAAAGGACTTGAATCTCTACATGTCAACCATAAAAAGATAGACATAATATTACTAGATCTTATGATGCCTGATATGTATGGTTTAAATGTGTTGGTTGAAATCAAAAAAGATCCAAGACTTGCTAAAATTCCAGTAATATTACAAACTGGTACTGCTGATCAATCTGAAATTGAAAAAGCCTATAAAATTGGAATCGTATGCCATATTGCTAAGCCATACCAAAAACAGTCTATAATAGATGAGTTAGACAAAGCAATGAATTGACATCTTTAGACGCATACTGATAACTATCGTTTCTTACCGCGCCCCCTAATTTATACAACATCTTATTGATTAACGGGTATACATATGTGTACATGCAGTTATAAATAAAATATGTATTTATTAAATTTCAGGTGCTATTATAGGATGAATATCAAAGAATATGCTCTATTACTTCATAAATATCATCAGTTTTAAGATATATATGTGCTTTGCCTTCTAGGTGATGGTCATGATTTATTGCAATTGCTTTGCCAACTTGTGAAAACAACTGGATATCAGTTAAAGAATCACCAATGGCAACCACTTTTTCAAGTCCGACATTATGAGTATCAGCAATTCTCTTTACTTTAGTAACTTTAAGTTCTCCACTGCAAGTTTTAAGTTTCTGAAGTTTACCATCAGTGCGTACTGTATATTTTGTACCATAAGCATAATCAAAATCGTATCGTCTTTTAAAAGCTTTTGCAAAAAGATGAATTGAAGAGGTCACAAGGGCGGTGGTTAGTCCGTGCTCTTTTAATGTCTTTAGAGTTTTATCAAGACCATTTATTATAGGCAGAGTTTTAAAATGTTGAGCTATATAATTGACTGACAAATTACCCATAAAATGCTTAATTTGCTCCATGAATTCTGTTGAATCAATTTCATAGCAATGAAATTTATTTTCCAAATCCAAGACTTGCTCCCTTACTCCCAACAGTTCTGCAAAATGTAAATTAGCAGTGGTATTTCTAATAATGGTACCATCTAAATCAAAGCAAACAATATGATATTTTTTTGTCATGATTTTTTAAATAATCTTTTAATTAAACTAGTCTATATCTATCTTTCTATAGCGACTTAATTGACGTAATAGTGGCTGAGATAATTCAACTACTGGCCTAGTATATTTCTCGTGATTTTTCATTAATAGAGATACCACTTTATGCATTTGCAATACTATTGATCAGAAATCTCTTCTAATGGCGCATTGTTCTGGTATTTAGCGTATCCTAAAATCCTCTGCAAAAACCAGACATTTGATATCATGCTAATTAATACATGAATCAAGCAAACTATGGTTTATTTAAAAATAATTACACATATACCAACTTACTCATATATATTGTCTCGTATAATGATAATGTTACATTAGAATTAGAGTGATTTGCAACTATAAAGATAAAATTCATCTTGAGTGTACACTTGAATAGAGAGAGCATGAATTTGATTCTTTAGCTGTTCAGCTAAAAGTTGATAAATTAGTTTATGGCGCTGTACTTTATTTTGACCAATAACACTATCAGTGACTATTAGCAAATTAAAGTGAGTTTCACCAGATTCATTCCAGCCAGTATGCCCTCTATGTTTATAACTTTCGTTGATGAGTTCAAGCTTAATGTAGTTTAAGCTGCGTAAGTTAGTTTTTATTACCTGTTCTAATTTAGACATTATTGTTTATTTTGTAATAAAATTTTCTGTCATTAATATGACAAATGGCGGTAGCTAAAGCATCAGCCTCATTATAGTCAGTTACTTTATGATGTAATAAATGATTAATCATGGTCAGTACTTGTACTTTATCTGCTGTACCAGTGCCTACAATAGCTTTTTTTATAAATCTAGGCGCATATTCATAAACTTTTAAATTAGCACCTGCAGCAGCAAGCATGGCTACACCTCTAGCCTGACCTAATTTTAAGGAAGTAGTAGGGTTGTTATTGATATAAGTTTCCTCAATTGCAAACGATCGCGGTTGATAAAGATCAATACTCATACATAAATCTTGGTAAATTTTTAGCAATTTTTCTGGCAAAGGCATTTTGCTATTAATTTCAACGATCCCACTAGCAATATAAATTAATTTGCCGCCTTGCTGTCTAACAATGCCCCAGCCAGTACTATTCAATCCTGGGTCAACGCCCATTACTATTTGTTCAAAATTGTTATTCATGTTCAGATTTTAATTTTGTTAGCAATTTCATCGACAATGAGATAATTGCCACAAACGTATTGCACATCATCATTGTCTTCGAGCATATCAATCAACTTTAACAACGATTCTGCTACTTCAACCTCGGTTACTTCAATAAAATTTTTAGGCTTCCACGATAATCTTGCAAGGACTGGATCACCAAATTTTTTAGCAAGATGATCACGTACCTTATTAAAATGATCTGGAGCACAAATGATCTCATGAGTAGAGTTTTCTGACGTGCATTCATCAGCACCAGCTTCAATTACAGTTTCAAGCATGACTTCTGTATCCAAGTTTGCACGTTCAAATATGACTAAACCAATTCGATCAAACATGTAGCTCACACTGCCAGGCTCAGCAATATGTCCATCATTTTTACTAAAACATGATTTTATATCTGAAGCGGTGCGATTCTTATTATCAGATAAAGTCTCTACAATTAGTGCTACTCCTCCTGGAGCATAGCCCTCATATCGAATTTCATCAAAATTATCTCCTTCATGAGTTGACGAGCCTTTTTTAATTGCGGTTTCTATTCTGTCTTTGGGTAAATTTGCAGTTCTGGCATTTGCTATAGCAGCACGCAATCTAGGGTTAAAGTTTGGATCTTTCTGTCCAGATCGTACGGATGTTGTAATTTCACGAATTAATTTGGTAAATTGCTTTGCTTTTTTAGCGTCTTGCGCGCCTTTACGGTGCATAATGTTCTTAAATTGGGAATGGCCTGCCATTTTTGCCTCTTATCTTTATTTTTTAGCACCTAAGATATCAAATCCTATTTGTTTCAATAATTCTGTAGTTTCGTACATTGGTAATCCAACAATATTTGTATGCGACCCGCGCATATGTTTTATATATCTAGAAGCGATACCTAGTATAGAATGCCCACCTGCTTTTCCGCAACCCTCATTACTGTGCAAATAATGTTCTAGCTCTGCTTTGTTTAGCATTTTAAAACGTAAATATGAGGTTGTAATGGTATTTTTCATTACAGATATTGTTTTATCAATAACTTTTGCGCAATATACAGCAGTATATATATATACTTTTTTACTAGATGATAATTTCCAATAATCACGCAGTTTATTGTGATCATTAGTTTTGTGAAGTATATGTTTACCGCAAACTGCAGTAGTATCAGCTGTTATAATAAAGCCATTGTCAATAAGAGAAATAGCTGTTTTTAACTTACTGTATGCCACTCTTTGCGCATATCTTTTAGGGTTTTCATTAGGAAACGAAGATTCATCGATATCTACAACCAGCACTCTATCTATAACAAATCCAGCATTATTAAGCAAAGATAACCTACTTTGAGATCCAGAAGCCAAAATAAGTGGTAAATTTTTGTTAATCATAGAGTTAGTTTTTATGACGAAGTATAATTCTAGCTTTAGTTAAATCATAAGGTGTCATTTCAACAGTAACATCATCTGCAACCAAAATACGTATACGATTTTTACGCATTCTGCCAGAGGTATGAGCAATAACCTCATGACTATTTTCTAGAGTGACTCTAAACATTGCATTTGGTAGTAATTCCTTTACTATGCCTTTAAATTGTATTAATTCTTCTTTTGCCATCTATTGTTTACATATATTAATTTTCTTGAGAACTGAGTATACTGGATTTACTGCATTTTACAAGGCACCATTAAGCAAGTATTTGGTTTTATTACATAGTCTATAGGTATTTAACAACAAAATAATTTATTTCGCGTATAGAACTACAGAATTTTGAGGCAGAGGTATCACTAGTATTATTTTTTGTCAGATAATTTTGTACGATATCTATACCTATAATACTAGCCATATTTTTTCCAGATCTCAATTTTTTGTAGAGTGCTACTATTTAATTCTGTAATTATTTTTATACATATTTTTTAAAAGATGTTATCACTTTTTTTAAGATTCATATGGATAATGTAAATTTGCAAGATGTTGCGAGGATATCATATTACAACCAGCTTTTGGTAGTGTTATCAGATACTGCAAAAGAGCAAAATCTTTGAATCGCTTCTTGGCAAAGATCAAAAATTTAGGCAACAAAAAGCACTGAAGGCACTAAGTTATTTGCTGTTATAATTCCTGAAGGGAAAAATTAGCTTTAGAAATTGCTCAAATATTTTGGCTTATTTAGTTTTTATTCTAGCTATCATAGCAGTTTTTTTACGGTGATGTGTGCTGAGTGTTTGCTTTAAAGAATTATTTATATTCATATTGTGCATTAAAGCTGACAGTTTATTTTGCTCACTTAAAATTTTGTTTTGCGATTGTTCCTTCGATAGCTTCAATTCAGGCTTTCTAGCCTTTTCACTAAGTAATGCGATCAACTTAAGATGTAATATTCGCAATATTTCTTGACTATTTTCTTTGTTACGGAGCGAAAGTAAAAGAGCAATCAAGTTTTTGATTTCAATATAAAGATCAGTTTTTTGTTTAGAACTTAGATTATTAATTTGGATCAAATCCATTTTATTTTCTTTAAAGTAGACTTTAACGTCTTCAAATAACTCTACAATGTCACTAGTTTTTACATCAATTGCAAAGCGGTCTTGTAGATGGGTAATAATGTCATGTACTGTATTATTAATGTTATCTCTTTTGAGCATTATTTCTTATAGTCACATTAGCAATTCTATTATTGTACCATCACAATAATTAACAAAGTATTAAGTATAAAAGTTGTGTATCTATATTATGTTATCTCTCAACACTTCCAAGTATCGAAAGCGAAAAGATGATTAGGAAGGATGTATTTCATAAGTCCATGATTATACTGATCATAATGTGTTATTTAATATTTCAAAACAAAAGTCTAGCAACAAGGTAAAATTCTTGTGTACGAGTTGAGCATACACTTAGTCACATGATAACAGCAATAAGTGATGTGCTAAAACATTTTCAGAATTGATATGTTGTTTAACACTATAATTGAGAAAGTTTTTTTGCTAGATGCTCAAAAAACGATAGGGCTATTGGAGATATTCTCTAGTATTAAAAGCGATGTCCTTTTTTTCCTTTGAATTGGCCTGGGTTATATTTGTAGATAGTATAATGATTGCGATAAGTTTGATAAATTTTTGTGCCAGCAAAATTTGCTAGGAGTTCGGTGCATAAATTAGCGGTAGTAATAGCTAATTCAGTTTTAGAAAAATGATTTTCTTTAGTAGAGAGGAATTCTCCAGGAACTAAATTTCCCCATTCCTTTTTTATATAAACATGTAGCCTAAAAAAACCTTTATTACCAAGATAAAAATAGAGATCGCTGGAGAGCATGTAATTGTTTCTATTTTCTATGTGTGGCGCTAATAATATGTCTCCATCATCAGGATTTAAGCTGTCATTATAGCATTGAATATAAATTTTGCCACTCAGAGATAAAGTTTTGATTTGCTTAGTTTGGCCGCGCATCTCTACTTATACCAGGGGGAAGTTTCATTAATATATCTCTACCCATTAAAGTTGGATATGTACCGCCACTAACAAATTTTGTAGGAGTGTAATTATCATTTCCTAGCCAAATGCCAACCACGTGTTTATTGGTAAAACCTAAAAACCAAGCATCACGAAAATCTTGAGAAGTACCGGTTTTACCGCTAATTTTGACTATTTTATTTTTTGCACCCTTAGCTGTACCATTTTCGACAGCATAGGCTAGTAATTGATGTAAGTTAATTGCAGCTTCTTCACTAATTATTCTTGTTGGTGGTGTGTATGGACGAACGTATAAGAACTCGCCTGAAAGCGCATTACGTACGTACTGAATGGCATGAGCTGGGGCAAAAAAACCATTATTTGCAATCGTAGCATAGGCTGCTGTCATTTCAAGCAAAGTAAGAGAAGCTGTACCAAGTGCTAGGCTTAGATTTGGTTCTAATGTGGTTTGAATACCAAGTCCGTGAGCAAGAGCGATAACATTGTGTATTCCAATTTCATCAGCTAATTTCACAGAAATAGTGTTTATTGATTTAGCAAATGCATCTTTAATGGTAATCAAGCCTAAATAATTGCGATTAAAGTTTCTAGGGCTCCAATCACCATAGCTGGCAGCAGTATCTTTAATTAAATCATCTGGTTTATATTGATTTTGCAGTGCAGTTGCATAAACAAATAATTTAAAGGCCGATCCTGTTGGCCTAAAGGCTTGCGTAGCTCTATTAAATGGACTGGAATGAAAATCTCTACCTCCCACCATTGCTAAGACCTCGCCACCAAGGGTCATCACTACTACTGCGCCTTGATCAACCTTTCTTGTTTCATGAATTTGATCCATGTAATATTTAAATACACCTTCTGCTGTTTTTTGTGCAGATAAGTTTAGAGTGGTTTTGACAATTAAATCATAATCTTTATTACCGGCGTATTGTTCTGCTTGTTCATAAATCCAGTCAGTGAAATAATGGTGACGTAGGCTGCCTAACATACTAGTTTCAAGACGTACAGGGTTTTTGTTTGCTTCTATTAGGTCTTGCTTGTTAATATAGCCGTTTTCTTGCATATTAAGCAAAATTTGGTAAGCACGTTCGCCTGAAAGCTTTATATTATTGGTAGGCGAGAATTTTGTTGGCGCTTTGAGTAAGCCTGCGATTATTGCTGCTTCGTATAAAGTAAGATCTTTAATATTTTTGCCAAAATAATATTTTGCTGCAGCGTCTATGCCATAAATCCCTGAGCCTAAATAAACTTTATTCAAGTAAATTGCTAGAATTTGCTGTTTGGAATATTTACGCTCCAATTGGATAGCAAGTATGGCTTCTTGCAGCTTTCTTTTTAATGTACGTTCTGGACTAAGAAATACAATTTTAGCTAATTGTTGAGTTATGGTGCTACCACCTTGAACAGTATGACCAGCCTTTATATTCGCAAAAGCTGCTCTAATAATTCCCAAAATATCAACACCGAAATGGTCGAAAAATCTTTTATCCTCGGTAGCAATTACTGCATTACGTAAATTACGTGGAATTTGATAGTACTCAATATATCTTCCATACACATCACCATAAGTGGCTAGTACAGATCCAAAATCATCTAAAATAATAACTTTGCGGACCTTTTTCACTTCTTCAAGTTTGGCAATATTTGGCAAGTCGTGGAATGTATATAATAAATAGCAAGCAAAAATAGTGGCAGACCAAAACCACGTTACTATTAACCATTTTAGAAAAACTAGCGGAAAAAAAGTAATTTTATTTTTTGCGTTGTTATTATTAGAATTTTCCATAAGTATGTGTTAAATTTCAATGTGCTTGATCATACAACATATTGCTAATAATGAGAAGAGAAATGAATAAAATAGAATTTCATAGACTTGCAGATAGTGAAATGAATTATTTAATGAGTGTGATCGAGGAGCAAGACAAAGATTGCATTTTGGATGTCGATATTTTGAATGAAATCTTAACCATCACATTGCCTAGCAACAAACAATATGTAATAAACAAACAAAATTATACCCAGCAAATATGGCTTTCTTCACCATTCACAGGTGCTCATCATTTTGATTATAATGCAACTATTGATTTGTGGGTAGCAAGAAAAAATCAAGAGTTAAGGTATTTACTCAATAATGAGATTGCAAATATCGCTGCTCTTAAATTTTGATTTTGTTTTAATATGCGATGTTGCTTGATCATTTTAATGTCACTACCAGAAGCATACCGGCTTCCTCTATCTGCATGACATATAAAGCAACTGCAGGCTTTAAGTTGTTATATAAGCATTAATAATGCGTTATTCACTAAGTCAGCCTTCATTTCATTCCTCATCGACCAGCCAACAATTTTTCTTGAATAAAGATCAATTGCTGAAATGCTTGATCCGTTATCAGTAGCTCAGAGATCAATATTTGATAATGACAGATAGGTATTGCATGATACGTTTTTTATACATGACGCATGCAAAAATTTAAGAGCTACACACTAAAGAAAATCCACATATGTAATTTTCATCATTTAAACTTAGATTATAGCCTGATAGCTGTAAATCGTTAGGTAATTTGCTCCACAAGCCGCATTCTAAAGATAAATCATTTTGATCTATTATAGAATAATATTTAAGTTGTTTATTAAAACCTTTACTCTCTCCCCATGAACCACACATTGCATCAGCCCCTATAGTTGGAACCACCTGATACTCAAAGTGGAATGTTTTTAGAATAGTTACGTCATCTTCATTTTTACATTTTTTATTTAATGGCTCAGTACTTCTTGCCAGTTCATGATTAGTTAGTCCACCCTTAATAAAAAATATATAATCATTATCTAAATAATCTTGGGCATATTTAAAAAATCCAGCACTAAGAGCGCAAGGACCAGTTTCATACACTAATTGATTAACTTTATTTTCAGCATGCGTAACATATGCTGGAGCTTGATCATTTAAATTGCGATACACTGCATCAATTGCTAAATTAATTACTTTGTGTCCTGGAGTAGCAGCAATAAAAAAATTAGCAACATCTCTCTCAGTCAGACTTTCTTGAGTTAAAATAAGTGATGATTTTTGAATCAGGTTACTCAATAGTTCTGGGAGGAAAATTTCATAATCAACATCACGATATATGCCGCCATATTTTTGTTCAATAATCAATCGCAAGACATCAGAAGCTTGAGTTAAGTCTGGAACTGGATTTGCAGCAGTATTTGCATCTTCTAATAATTTAATGAGATTTTTATATAGTTTATGCTCACTAAATTCGGAAAAATGAATAATTTTTAAATTGTGTAGGGCTTTAATTTCTAGAGGTATATTAGTGGCATTATTAGTCCAAAAGTAATGCTGCCAATCACTGTAAACCTCATTTAATCCATTGGTAGTACGAATAATTTTTTGGATGTTATTGTCCGAGAGAGATTTTGCTGTACCTTCTTTGAACAAATAGATCACATGAGTAATGGGCGGTATTTTAAAGGTGCTTTGGTTGTGCGGTTGGCTTAAAGTTTTAAGCGTGAGCGCAAAGTAGTTTTTTAGCATCGGAAGCAAGTTAGAGTAATTTACGCCTTCCTGAGCCATTCTTTCAGAAAAATCATTAATATAATGATATGAGGGATTTTCAATAACTTTCACTTGTTGAGTAGTATTTGAATTTTTGCTAGATAAAGCTGCAATATGACAGTAATAATTTTTTGTAGACATACTTAAATTGATCTTTAATAGTGATATTGAATATTACTAATTGATATAATACACTAATTATTTTTAATACAAATTAACTATGTTGTCAATAAATAGTTCGTTCTTTTTTTAGCTTGCTACGGCTTGTATTGAAACATTTGAGTGAGATTTTTTAGCAAAGTAATTTATAAATAATAAGATCATAATTGTTGGCATTAAAAAATTGATCAGAGTAGTAACTATCATCGAATCTCTCACCTTTTTATCATGCCATCTTTCAATGACATATAGATTAGTAATGATTTTTGTTAAAATTTTTCCACTAAAGATATAGGCAAGACTCATTAAACTCATAACTCACAAAGTAATTACCAGAGTCATTGCGTACTGATGAATGGCGGAAGAAAAGAAGGCTGTAAATAGGTCTTTTCTTTTTTGATACTTGATTCATTACTTCTTAAAATTTATCCCTGACTTTGACCTAAAAGATTTTAGAGAGAGAATACCTAATCTTTCATAAGCCACCAATATCTAGTGATTACGCGTGATTTTCTTATTAAGACTCACAAGTTAATCTTTTAGCTTTAAATGCGCTATTGACAGAGTACAAAAATTAATACAATTGATGTTGAAGGACGTGAACATAAGTTTTTAGGATATGTATTTCAAAAATACTGACCAAATGTCGTTGTAATTGAAGTGATTTCCATTTGAAAGTTTTATTGCGATCTGAAGACCAGGTCTATTTTGCTAGCTAATTCTTACAGACTTGAAATGAGTAAAGAATCAAATTAAAGAGCATATTCTATATTGCTCATAAATTTTGCTGTATTAATCGATGAGTGATTGTTAATAAATTAAAAAGATAAACATTTTGCTCTAATAGAGGTCAGGCGTCTTTTTTAATTCTTGACCAAGATTTAGAGATCTTTACTATAAAAATAACCACTTACATAATGCTTGTTAACCATAGCGTATTTTTTTAATACTCCCCAGCGCTTATAGTTAGCTTTTTTATATAAATTAATGGCTGCATCCATGTCAGAGCGGACATTTAACTTGATTAAGGTGCGGCCTTTATTTTTTGAATACGATTCAGCAAATTCTAGTAATTTAGTGGCGAAACCAAAATTTCTTGCCCATGGGGCAACAAAATGATTATCAACTGACACCGCAAAAGTGAAAGCAGAGTGAATAGGAACAAATAACAATTGAATTGAACCAGCAATAGTGCCATCAACTCTGGCTACTATTAGATGTCTTTCTGGCACTAATATTACGCCTTTAAAATAGACTTCTAAGTCATGCCTTAGAGGTGGTTGCCATCTTTGAAACCCTATAGTAAATCCAAATGTATCCAGCATAGTAGCTTCAGTAGTATCGCATAGCTCCATAAGATCTTTTTGAGTGAGTTTATCTAATTTTTCAATTAATATCTGTACCATATAATGTAATTAGCAATTCATAATTTTCCTAATTAGTACAATATTAATCTTATTATGCAACTCTTGATTACTTAACTTGATATTTATTTAGCAAGCCTTTTATGTGCAAATAAACACTCATTGCATTTGTTCATACAAACCATTGATCTTAACTAGTGGGTATAGCGCTTCTCACGTTATATACGAGAGGCAAACAGTATAAAAATACGATTGATTGCTACGTTGTATTTACTGTAAGACATAAGACCCAGAGGTAATTAGATAATACATTTCGTAGCAATGAATGACGAGGCAGAAGTTGCATCAGTACAGACTGAGCTCAATCTTTAGATTAATGAATAAAATATACTACTGGTCTTGATCAGTTAAGGTGTTTAGCGCTGAGCTATAGCAAGGTTAGCACACTTCTATTCATTTACTTTTTACTTTTTCGTTGAATTAATGTTTTGAATTAACCAATTATTAAGCTTTTTAATGTAATATTCATAAATAAGGTAATTTATCTAAGTTTTTTAAATGACTCAAACATCTCAAGATGCGTACGGTAGAAATGATTTATTAAGAGTAGCTCTTACAGGCGATCTCGAGCGTTTTAAAATCTTGTTTGCACAGAACGATGACGCTATAATGGTAGTGGATAATAATAAAGATACAGCCTTACATTTAGCAGCGATGAAAGGTCACGTCAGTATTATGCAATTTTTGCTACGCCATGGCGCTGATATTAATGGTCAAGATAAGTTTGGAGCCACGCCATTACACCTAGCTTCTATTACTGGCAATGCTCATGCTGTAAGATATTTGCTACAACCTGATTAATGAATAATATGTATGAATGAAAAGTTAGTAAGTGCAAATTTTCAGTTAGTTGACCATAATGGTGATACCGCTTTACACTTAGCTTCGAAGAAGGGGCATATGCATGCATCTGATTTATTACTAAGAGCTGGAGCTAGCCTCCGTATAAAAAACAATCAAGGCAAGACCCCAATAGATGTTGCTATAGGTGAATGTAGTGCACTTTTTGCAGCTCATAATATTACTGGCAAAGGTCATGATCAATTGGAAGCTATAAAAGCAACAATAAACAGAGCACAGGTTAATACTCCTAGTGGCCAACTCCATCCAGAAGTTAATGCTACAGGAAGAAAGTCATCTGGAGTAGCAAGAGGTTAAGTTTTAGTTAGAAAAAAAGCTCTTAAATTTAAATCTATATTTTCTAGACAACACCTCATAATTGAATTAAATATACTTCAACGCTAACATTTAGTTTGAATGAATTGATATACGAGATCGTTATGAGTAAAAGCCAGCGTCATAATTATCATTTGGTGCATCCTAGTCCTTGGCCAATTTCGATAGCTTTTGCGCTCTTAATAGTCGCTAGCGGTGCAGTAATGTTTTTTCATAACTATCCATTTGGCGAATATCTTCTACCAGTTGGCTTATTAGCTACTATAACTATAATGTTTCTTTGGTGGCGTGATATTATTAAGGAAGGCACAGTAGATCATGCTCATACTCATGAAGTGCAACGAGGACTTAGTATGGGTATGTTACTTTTTATTTTGTCAGAAGTGATGTTCTTTTTTGCTTTTTTTTGGTCATTCTTTAAAGCCAGTTTATTTCCTGAAGCAATACTTGCTGGAGGAGTTTGGGCGATAAAAGCTGGAATATGGCCACCAGATGGTATCGAAGTTGTTGATCCTTGGAATATTCCTTTTTTAAATACTCTAATTTTATTACTTTCTGGTACTACAGTAACTTGGGCCCATTATTCTTTGCTTGCTAACAATCGCAAGGATTTAGTAACTGCTTTACAGATCACTATCTTACTAGGTATTAGCTTTACTAGTTTGCAAGTGTTAGAATATTTCCATGCAACATTTAAATTTAAGGATGGCATATACCCATCTAACTTCTACATGGCTACTGGTTTCCATGGGTTTCATGTTTTAGTTGGTACTATATTTTTAACAGTATGTTATTTTAGAGCAAAAATCGGACAATTTGATAGGGGTAAGGGCCATTTAGGTTTTGAATTCGCTGCTTGGTATTGGCATTTTGTTGATGTGGTGTGGTTGTGCCTATTTACCTTTATTTATGTTTGGGGAAGTTAAAATGCCTTATGGTAAACAGATCTAAACTAAAAAAATTTTTTCTTTGGGTACTTTTGTTATTAGTTGAATTGACATTATTTACGTTAGGTACTTGGCAGCTTGAACGCTTACGTTACAAAACTCAATTCATTACACAAATCAACAACAGAAGTAGTGCGCCTGTTATTACTGCTCTTGCTAGTCCTATAGAATATTACCGTCAAGTGGAATTAGCAGGAAGATTTATTAGCCATAAAAAAATTTATATTTACAACTTAAATGAGCAAGGGAAGCCGGGTTATGATATTATAATACCATTCCAGCTGTTGAGTGGAGAAATTGTTTTGGCTAGTTATGGTTGGGTAGTTGATAAGAATTCTCAAGTTGTATTACCAGCACTACTAAAAGGTATGATCATGCCAATTACTAACAAAGGTTATTTTGTACCTCATAATGATTTGATAAACAACCAGTGGTACCATATTAACATGTCTGACTTAGAGCAATATACAGACTTAAAATTGTTGCCAGTGCAAATTATATGCAATCGTAATCCAGATAAATTGCCAATTTATATTCGCAATGATCATTTAGGGTATGCATTAGTTTGGTATGCCTTAGCCATTATTGGCTTAGTTGTCATTGCAATTAAAATAAAAAGTTAATTATTTTTTCTTAACTAATTGTTAAATCATTTAGGTGTATCCTTTTTTTGTAAAGCAATATATTTCTGGAGTGAATATGCCAAATAATACAGAAACAAGAATCATTGCACATGATTCTCAGTACACTAACGATACTTTTTCTGCCTTGGGCGATGCTTGGAATAAGTCTCAAAAGGCAAGTGCTGTGTATAATTTAGTATGTAATGCAACTTCTACAGTAGGTGGTTATGCAGGTGAGTATATAGGTACTGCGGTTTATGAGGCATTAAACTTACCTGGGGTTGATGAAAGTGGTAGAGCTAGACCTGGTCAAGGAAAGCCTTTTCATTTACTAGTTCCAGTACAAGTGGGTGGAGATCATTGGGCTGGTTGCATAATCTCTTGCGACATAGCAGGTCAGATTACTATTACATCAAGCGATCCTTTAATTGGGGTAGTAGGTGGTGATCGCGTGGAAGATTTAACAGATTTGCGTGAAGAAGTTTGTGCAATGCTTCTAAGTAGAGGTATCGTAAATGTTGTAGACGGAGGAGATGTTAGTCACCATGAAACTAGACAGCAGGACAAAGTTGCGTGTGGTCCGTATACGTTTGAAATTTTAACTACAGCTGTCACGGGAAAGCATAGAGCTAATCCTGGTAGAATGACACTTAGAGAAGAGCAGCTAAATATGTTGCCAGATTTTTCTGAAATACGGGCAGAAACAGCTATAGAGGCTGAGGCTGTTTTAAAAATTATACGAGAAATTTCAGTTTCAAAAGAAGTAGATGCTGTTTTAAAAATTATAGGAGATAAGTTACATAACTTAGGCGAGCTTGAGAATGTAACGAAAGAACGTTTTGCAAACGCGGTCTATGAATTCTTGGACGAGAGACAAATAGCTGTTTTGAATAGAGAGTTTGATGGAAATATTATCGCTATTAGTAATAACGATTTTTTAGTTGTGCAGAGTAGAATTAAATTTCATACAGCGCATGATAACAAAGGTATGCGTCCAGACGTATTAGAGCAGAGTATTGCTATTATACAAAATACAATGCACGAGCTTAGAGCAACCGGCTTGTCAATTGAAGATGTCAGGCAAGTCTCTGGTGTAAGAGAGTTTGTTGAACAATTTCAAAGCAATCAGGATGTAAATAAATTACCGCAGTCAGTTTTTGCAGCAGTGACTAACCCAGCATCTTATGAACAAGATGATTTACAGGTCAGAGTTAAATCTGTTTATGATAGAGAAATTAGAGTTGACGCGGCAAAAACCACTCAAGAAGGAGTATCGGATATTTTACGTGCACAACAAGAGGCATTTGACACTATTATATCTCATTTACTGAGTCAAGAAAAAGAAGTGGATGATCACGCTCTCAAACAGGCAATTAGTAGTGATGTGTCGGCAAACGAAATAGCTAAGGCTTTTGTTGGTAAGAGTGATCCTAACGCTATAAAGCTTCTTTCTGAACAGATTGATATTATTAGAGCTCTTACTCCAGCAGCCACTGACACAAGAATAAGCAGGTCAGCAGAAGATGTTCACAGAGAAAATACAGCAGCGGTTGTTGCTAGATCAATGCAAGAAACTTTTGGAAGTCAAGATACGATTCCTACTGCATATGTTAATGAACGCGCAGGAGTAGTCGATGCTTTACAAGACATGGTTACCAACAATATAATGAAATTGCAATTAAATCCTGTATATAAAAATATATCCAGAAACATTCTCCAGGAGCGTATTTTTGAGCAATTACAGAGTGATGAAAATCTTAGAAAAATTATATATTTTTTAAGTGAAGAAGCACCAAAAGCTATGAAAGACAGAGGTATCGTGAGTAGAATTATGAGCGCTGTATTACCAGCTGATCTTGGTGGGCGTCATGGTATAGGTCGTGATGCCGCTAAAGAGCTGTTTTCTACAAATACTCAGATGATAGACTTAGTAAAAAACATTGTTACTACTATAGCTCAAGCAGAAATCACTAACGCAATAAAATTGTCTAAACATGAAGTCATAAATACTCATCATGTATCACCTCATTTCTCACCACAAGTTATTCCTAATTCAAAAGAAAAAGGTATAGCTAGTAGGTGATTTGTGTTTTAAGATAAAATATATTGCGAATTTAGGTAATGTTCCTTATTCTATCAGCAAATTGACTTATGTTGGGTAGAGATATGAAAGAGACCAATTCAAATGCGATGAAGGTGCCTTCTATAAATAGCAATATTGAGCGGTTCAAGGCTCTTTGTGCCATACTAGGAATTATAGTTTCAGCTATAATAATTTACTATTTGTATATATACAAGCGGAGCTATACAGTAGATTTGCAAAGTAAATCTACTGATGTTCTCAATTACATATCTTCACATAAAAACAAAGACAAGCCAATAAATTTACAAGATCAATTCGATAGTGATCTGTCTGGTATAATAATAAGTAATGCTGATTTTAGTAATATTGATTTTACAGGAGTAAATTTATCCCATGCTAATTTTAACAACGTCATATTTAGTGGTACAAATTTATCGAAAGTTAATGCTCAATGGCTAAGTTGCAATGCATGTAATTTTACCAACGCTCAAATTGTTAAGGCTAATTTTAATTTTGCTAAAATTGTGTATTCAGATTTTAGTAATGTTGATTTCACTGATTCAACATTTCAGTTTTCACATTTGCAAAATAGCACGTTCACGCACGCTAATTTTAATAAAATTAATTTAGAGAAAGCAGATTTTTCTGCTGCAGATTTATCAAATGCAAAATTTAATAATACAAATTTGAATCAGGCACTTTTTGTGAAGTCTAAAATGAATAATGTAATTTTTATTAATTCTAATTTATACGGAATAAATTTTTATCAATCTGTCATGGAAGGAGCAAAATTTAATGAAAGCTTCATGGAATCGGTCAATTTAGATGAAGTAATAGCGAGCAGTGCAGATTTTAGTCGGGTTAATTTAAGTTGGGCAAATTTATCAAATGGCAACTTTAATCAAGCCAATTTTAATCAAGCTAATTTGACCAATGCTTACGGTGCGCGGTCAAGTTTTGTTGGAGCTAATTATAGCAAAGCAAATTTTCAATTTGCTGATATGAAAAGAGTAAATTTAACAGGAGCTAATTTATCTAACAGTGATTTAACTAAGGCTGATTTTCGTTATGCTATATTGCACAAAGCCGATCTCACTGCTAGTAAACTTTCAGGAAGTAATTTTTCCGATGCTGATTTAAGCGAGATCAATTTAACGAATGCTAGCATAATAAATACTTTATTTACTAACACTAACTTAAGTAATGCAGTTGGTGTGATAGTAGCGCAGTAAGTTTTATGATTTAATAACCAGTTATTTATAAGTCAATAAACAGTATTAATTTCAGTCTTACGTAATAACTATCATTTTTTAGATCAGGATATTCGTGTGTGTATCTTTTATGAGCACCTTCCTTTGTCCATCTCATTTGTTGTTTTTTAGACATTCTCTTACTGATAACCTCATTTACAGTAGATTCTACAAAAGAAGTAGAAATAATTTCATTATGTCTGTACCTTTCTTCATAGTTTGGAATAAGGTGCTGGTTAGGTTTAATATAAATATAAAATTCTTATGAACACC
>CAMDPW010000022.1 GCA_945905715.1 Rickettsia typhi | reverse complement strand
TTTTACCAGCTTATTCACCAGATCTTAATCCTATAGAAAAATTCTGGGCAAAGATGAGAAGATGGGTCAAAAATAATATTACCGATGTTGATAAATTATATAATGCCCTTGAATGCTTCTTCTTAACAGCTGGTTTAAGTTAGTTTACTGTATACTGCTAGCGGTAAAGTAATTAAGATACTAACAGTCGCTATGAATTCTACAGCTGAAGAATTTGAGAGCTATGATTTAAAACGCAAGAAAATCATTCCTAGCAAAAGAAAGGCAATTGTATTATTAGGACCGCTTATGCCTGGTAAATATGAATTTTTTGGTAAGTTTTTTTAAGATACTGCCAAAGGCAGATTATAGTAAAATAAAAAAGCCTCAATTATACTACAGCTTAGAGCCCTCACCTCTAGCAACAATTATCAATGTTAAGTACATCCCTCCATCAATGAATAATCAAACCTTACTTACATGAAAACCTCTTGGCAGCAGTCATGTCTATGCAAGCGGTGAATTTTTTGAATGCTACTGAAGATAACGGTACTGTCTCCTTTGTAGGGTAGCTCTAAAATTATAGAAGATGGTAGTATAATCGGAGTTATCTGAATATCTTAAGAAATTATAACACAACCTACAGCATTACAATTAATCGTGTATCTTGGAACCTTGCTGATCATATGATTACTAACTAGGATCTATTATAAAAAATCACTCTAGCTTTTCTTAGTAGATTTTGTAGAAGATTTTACTTCCGTGTCTGTGGTGGTGGCTTGATGATTTACTTGGTTTTTTATTATTAATTCCAAACACTCTTTACCGATCACACTACCATTTTCAATGCTAAGTTTGTACCATTTGATAGCTTCGTTGCTATCTGATTGCACTCCTCTGCCATGTTCAAACATTGAACCTATACACGCTTGTGCGGCTTCATCACCTTTTTCTGCTGCAAGTTTATACCATTTCATTGCTTCTTCGTAGTGTGGCGGTATATTGTCATACCCTCCGTCATACATGATACCAAGATTGTACATAGCCTTGCTATTGCCACTTTCAGCCGCAAGTTTATACCATTTCATTGCTTCTATGACATTAGATTCAATGGCTATGCCAGTTTCATAAAATAAGCCTAAGTTATTTTGTGCATAAGTATTACCAAGCTGTGCGGATAATTGAAAGCATTCAAAAGCTTTCAATTCATCGCGTTCTACGCCATGGCCTGCAGCAAATTTTTCACCTAATATAAATAACGCTTTGTCGTTACCATCTTGTGCTGCAGATTTATAGCAACTTATAGCTTCTTTAAGATTAGCTTCAATACCAATGCCATACTCAAACATTAAGCCTAAATTATACGCTCCTTCACCTTCACCTTGTGCTGCGCTTGTGTAGAAGCAATTGTAAGCATCTTCATTACTTTGCAAGACACCTTTACCATTTAAATACATGTAACCTAATCTTACTAATGATTTTAATCCCCCTTTATCTTTAGAAGATTTATATAAGCGAACTGCTTCCTCCAGATCTTGGGGCACAAGCAATCCTACTTCGTAAATATAGCCAAGATTATACTCAGCTAAAACATTACCAGCATCAGCACTTTGCTTAAGCAATTGAAGGCCAGCAGCAATGTCTTGTTTTATTTTCTTGCCAGTAATGAGCATAGTTCCATAAGCGCACTGTGCGCCTAGATTACCTTTCTCAGCAGCAAATTGATATATTTTAATAGCTTCATTCAAATCTTGTGTTACTCCTACTCCATTCTCATACATAGTCGCTAAAATACATGCCATATTCAAATCTCCTGCTTTAGCAATAGTCGACACATACTGGAAAGAGTTCGCTAAATCGCCTTTTTCATAATTATTCTTAGCTTGCTCATATGTTAGTTCCATGTCTCCCTCATTGCCTAAGTTTAGTAAATTGTATACTTGTTAAAATACTAATCAATCATTTAGTTGTTTGTAGATAATGTGACGTGTGTATTATCTGCTAAATTCTTTAGCTTAAGATACATCTCACTATTACCAGTAAAAAGTATATTTTTAATTTTACCTCTGATTGCTAAGTGGCATATCGCGGCATTATCTTGGGTATTCAGTAAGAATATATCATATACTTGAGGGTAAGTATAAGCTGAAATTTCTAACATTTGTTCGATATATAATAGTCCCATGTAAACTATTGCATTTGATGGAGTAGTAATAAGCGTTGATTTTTTTTCTAAAGCTTGTAATAATTCATCAAGATTATTTATAACAGTAAGCTGTTGAGGATTTTTGTTATTCATACTAATTACATAACACCTCGATACCTGGTAAAATTTTCTCTTCAATCCATTCAAGAAAAGCTCCACCACCTGTTGAAATATAAGTAAAATTATCCCCAAGACCAGCATTAGTGACTGCTGAAACTACATCGCCACCGCCAACTATACTAATCAGCTTTCCCTCTAAAGTTAATTCGGAGATAGCTTGAGCTAAAGTAACGGTGCCAACATCAAAAGGCTTATGTTCAAATGCGCCTAAGGGACCATTCCAAACTATAGTTTTGTTATTTTCTAACTGCATGATTAAGTCCATCAAACTTCTTGGACCAATATCAAAAATCATATCGTCATCATGTACTTGATCAACAGTAATTACTCGGCACTTTGATTTGTGGTTAAGAACTTTTGTGGTTACAACGTCAATTGGTAACAATATTTGGCAATTTTTTTCTTTAGCTTGCTTAATAATATTTATTGCTGTTTCAGCATAATCATCTTCAAATTTAGATTTACCAATGTTATGGCCTTGTACATGTAAAAAAGTATTGGCCATAGCGCCAGCGATAAAAATTCTATCCACCTTAGAGATTAAAGAGTCAAGTAGATCAATTTTTGTGGAAACTTTAGAACCTCCAACTATGGCAAGTACTGGGTGTTTTGGTTGTTCTAGATATTTTTTTAAGTTATCAAGCTCTTCTTCCAATAACAAGCCAGCAGCACTTGGCAATAATCCAGCTATGGCATGTATCGAAGCATGTTTGCGATGAGAGCAAGAAAAAGTATCGTTGACATAAACATCACCAAGGCTTGCGATTTGCTTAGCAAAATTAAGGTCATTTTCTTCTTCTCCTCTATGAAAACGTAAATTTTCAACTAACATTATTTCACCAGCTTTCATTGCAAGAATGTCGTTTTTAAGTGATCTGGCTAAAACATCTACACCAAACTTTATTTCTTTATGACCTAAAATACTACTAATGGTATCAGTCAGTGGGGATAGAGACATATCTACTATAAACTTGCCGTGTGGTCTATCATAGTGAGATAGCAAAATGATTTTAGAGTTTTGTGCAATTAAATATTCAATAGTTGGAATAACTCTTTTAATACGAGTGAGATCGGTTATTTTACCATGCACTATTGGTACATTCAGATCTACACGTAATAAAACCGTTTTGTTTCTAACGTCGAGATCACTTAATTTGCGAAATTTCTTCATTATCTTATATTAGATCTTTAAACAATTTAGCAACATCAAGCATTCTGGCAGTAAACCCCCATTCATTGTCATACCAAGATACTACTCTAACCATTTTATTGCAAACAACTTGTGTTTCGTATTGATCAAAAATTGAGCTATGCGGATTGTGGTTAAAATCTATAGACACTAAAGTCGTTTCAGCTACAGAAAGCACGTCTTTAAGTTTATTATTTGCTGCATTAATTATAAACTGATTTACTTCGTCTTTAGATGTATTGCGGCTCGCATTAAATGTAAAATCAATCATAGAAACATTTGGGGTTGGCACTCTTATTGCGGAACCAGATAATTTACCAGCAAGCTCAGGCAAAACAAGGCCAATGGTTTTAGCAACGCCAGTGGAAGTTGGAATCATTGATAAGGCACAAGCTCTAGCACGTCTGATGTCCTTATGTCGATTGTCGAGTAAATTTTGGTCATTAGTATATGAGTGAATAGTAGTCACGTAGCCACATTCAATGCCAATATTATCATTCAATACCTTTGCAATTGGCGCTAAAGCATTTGTAGTGCAGGAGCCAATAGAAATCACTTTGCAATCATTAGTAAGTGCTTGGTTATTAACGCCATATACAATAGTCGCATCAGCTTCTCGACATGGCGCAGAAACTATAACTTTTTTAGCTCCTCCATTTAAATGTTTGCTAGCATCAGCTTTGTTAGTAAATTGACCTGTACATTCTAACACTACTTCTACACCAAGATCACCCCATGGTATAAGTCCGGGATTAAGTTGTGATAACATTTTGATTTTATGTTTACCAATATAAATATAATCATTCTCTGCTTTAATCTCGCCATGATAAGTACCATGCACTGAATCATATTTTATCAGAAACAGACAATCTTGAGCTTTGGAGGTACCATTAGCAGCAATTATTTCAATACCTGATTTATTTAGTTCTGCAGCTGCACGGATGATACATCTTCCTATTCTGCCTAAGCCATTAATCCCGATTCTTATCATTTTTACAGTTACTCCTTGAATTTATTTTAATTTTTATTTTCTCGGCAAGACTTTGGGTATTGATTTTAAAATAATCAAATAACTCATTAGCTGGGGCAGAGGCGCCAAAACCACTCATACCGATAAATACGCCATGAGGTCCTATATATTTTTCCCAGCCAAATGATACTCCAGCTTCCACCGCTACCTTTAGGCTGTTATTACACAATATATTAGCTATATAATCTGAAGGTTGCTTGTCGAATATTTCTGTGCACGGCATGGAGATTACTCGCACTCCAATATTTTCTTGCTGAAGAATTTTTTGCACCTCCAAGGCAATCTGCACTTCAGAACCAGTGGAAAATATGGTGACATCAAGATTTTCTATAGATTCAGAAATAATATATCCACCTTTAGCAGATAGATTATCTTGGTTGTGTTCAGTTCTAATGGCTAGCAAATTCTGGCGTGATAGAGTTAAGATAGATGGAGTTTCTGTTGATTTTATAGCTATTTCCCAACACTCAATAGTTTCTACAGGGTCAGCAGGACGTAACACTTGTAAGTTTGGAATCGCACGCAAAGATGCCAGATGCTCAACTGGTTGATGAGTGGGGCCATCTTCACCAAGACCAATAGAATCATGTGTAAACACATAAATCACACGTAATCCCATCAGAGCTGATAGACGAATTGCCGGTCTTGCATAATCGCTAAATACTAAAAAAGTTCCGCCATAAGGAATAATTCCACCATAAATTGCAAGACCATTCATAATTGCTGCCATTGCATGTTCACGCACACCATAATGAATATATCTACCGCTAAAATCATGCTTGATGATTGGAAGAGTTGAGCTAGTTTTGGTAAGATTTGATTCAGATAAATCAGCAGAACCACCTACAAGTTGTGGAATTTCTTTGGTTAGCTGCTCAAGTATAGCCCAAGATGATTTTCTAGAGGATTCGTTTGCTTGGTTATTTACAGTTTGTTGTTTGGCTTGATTGATAATATTAGCAAGTGATGCTGGTATATATTTTGTATTAAGTATTTGCTCAAAAATCACTTTCTTACTAGCTGATAATTTATTTAAACTATTTGACCATTTGTTGTATTGGTCAAGATTCTTGAGACCGATTTCTTTCCATAGTCTGAGTAGGAACTCAGGTATATAAAATGAATCTGTTTTGTCCCAACCATAATTGGCTTTAGTTAATTGCACTTCTTTCTTGCCTAAACAACTACCATGAGCTTGAGATAAGCCAGCTTTAGTAGGCGCACCATATGCAATAATGGTCTTGCACGCTATCAGTGATGGCAAATTACTAGCTTTTGCATTGTGTAAGGCGTATCTAATTTGCTGATGATTATGCCCATCAATTTCTTGTACATACCAATTGGCTGCTTTAAATCTGAGTAATTGATTATCTGAATCTGTTAAGTTCTTTTGACCATCAATGGTTATGGAATTATCATCAAATAACACAATTACTTTATTTAGCTGTAAGTGACCAGCCAAAGATATGGCTTCATGAGAAATACCTTCCATAAGACAGCCATCACCCGCAATGACATAGGTATAGTGATCGATTATATTACTTAATTTTACAGCATTTATGTTGGCAGCTATGGCAATGCCGATTGCATTTGCTAGTCCTTGACCTAATGGTCCGGTGGAAGTTTCGATCCCACTAGTATAATTGTATTCTGGATGACCAGGAGTTTTACTGTGTAATTGGCGAAAATTCTTTAATTCTTCTAACGTTATGTCTTTATAACCTGTAAGATACAACAAAGAATACAATAACATCGCACCGTGACCTGCAGATAAAATCAAACGGTCACGATTTAGCCAGGTTGGATGTTGAGGATTGAAATGCAGAAACTCTGCAAATAATATAGTTGCTACATCAGCCATGCCCATTGGCATACCTGGGTGACCAGAATTTGCACACTCAACTGCATCCATTGAGAGCGCCCTGATACAATTTGCTAAATCTACATAATGCTTGGAAACTTGATTCATATGAATTGCAGTTATTATATTATTATAGTAAGGTATCATACTGAATTCATTAAATAATTACAATTAGTTTAGATATTAAAAAGAATTTAATAGGATGTCATATGCAGAGTGTTTCAGCTTTTATTAGAGTGGTATATTTTTCATTTTTTTCAGTTGATTTTTATCATGATGTTTATAATAATTTACAAGGCAAGCAGTTAAGCTACTTATTACGAGTTAGCGCTAGTGTGGCCTTAATAATGATGCTTATTGAGAGCGCAGTAATTTGGAATAATTTTGCGCCATTTAATATTACAAACAAAACGATTGAGCATCTTAGTGACCGTATACCAGTGATGATTATTAAAAATGGTGAATTGCACATAGAAAATAAGACTAGTGAAAAACCAGTTTATATTCGCGATAGTGATGGTGCGGTAATATTTATTATTGATGACCATGCTAAAGATAATATATACCATTCAGAGCACGCCATGATAGTGATCGTTAAGAATGGTTTTTCACTTAGTAATAGCGATCTCATTAGTTTTAACTCGTTGTTAAACAAGAATGAGGTAGTGATTACGCATGAAGTTCTCATGCAATATTGGGAAAAAGCTTTTAATACTTTTAGAATTGTTTTGCCGATTGTAGTATGTATCATGGCTTTTGTGGGATTGGCAATTAAGACAATTGTTTATGTAATGTTTTTTAGCTTACTCGTTTTATTACTTCATAAGACTCTGCAATATAATACCATTAAATTTGAATCTTTGTTCAGATTGGGAGTATTCGCTAGTATACCAGCGATGATTTTGTATATACCATTATTTTTTATCCCTCTCGTCAATACAGTTTGGGTATATTTTGTTTATTTTATATTAGTCTACTCAAAAGTAATTTTTCCTAAAACTTTAGTGGTTTAGTTGTTTGATGTATTCCCTGTTAAGCAACTTAACATCAATCATCCAGTAAAGAACCACTATGACGAATACAACCATAAGGAAGGTAGAGATAGTTAAATAAGTTGCAGATGGAAAAATAATAAATAATAAAGATTGTAAAAAAGCTGCTCCAGATTTAGCAAAGCGAGCTGCGATCACATCAACCGCTGCTTTACCTTTAGATTTTAATTCGTCATTGATTGGGATATAAGTCATTTCCTTAGTGGGATCAAAGAGTGCATATTTAGTAGATTTGCTCAGTACATTTTGTAACAGTCCCAAATATACTGCAATTAAAATCGGATCAAATAAAAAAAATGAGCTCAGATAAGTATTGGCAACTTCATCAAATACTACAAAAACAAAGAACAAGAGACCACTAACAAAGAACGCGATTGGAGTAATAATTGCTGCAGTAAACCAATCATATTTTTTTAAAATACTGGTACCAATCAAGATAAATATCATAGAAATTCCGCCAGTCCATTGATTCACTCCGGCCATGAAATACACATAATCATCTGTGGTGTTGTAAACTTCACGCACTGTAGCCTTCCATGGACCTTCAAGAAGATTCATTGAGACACCATAACACAACACCAGAGCAGCGATCATTCTAAGGTATTTTGAAGAGGTAATTACTTTGAAACTCTCAAATAACGGCATTTTTGACTCTGGACGCTTTGTTTTGATATGTTTTAAATACTTTTCGTCCGTAATAATGCGGCGATTCACATACTCAAATAAACCAATAATAAAAATGGTAGCAATTGACAAAATTGTCATCATAATTTTGACTAAAAATATAGTGTCTTGCGCAAATAAATGTTGTAGTATAGCGCTGCATTTTATAACTCCGCCAGCTAAAAATGCGCCAAAACTACCTAAAAACGCAAACATTGGATAAAATCTTTTAGCCTCACTGGTTTTAATGATTTGGTTGGCAAATTGCCAAAACAGCAAAGCACTCATGATAGTCCATAACTCTGCAATCACATAAAAAATAGCATACAGCCATTGACTATAGATCAGAAAAAACCATTTAAAATGCACTATAGGTACATTAAAGAGCCATAAATTTATATTTTGATTAATATATTGGTTAATAAAATCAGGATTTGGATGAATAACAACTTCATTTGGATAGAACGCAAAACCGAATAACAAAAATGCTCCGATGAAAAAGCTAGCAATAGTGATGTATATTCTTCTAAAATTCCAAATATTAGTCATTTTAGCATAAATAATTACAAAAATGATAGCTGCTGGCACTACACAAAAGAATTTAATAAAACTCAGGGCTTCAGCACCGATATTTGGCACTACTAAACTGTCTTTGAATGAACGAAGAGCATTGTAATTAAAGAGGGTTAAGCACAACATAATAGACATGGGCAAGAATTTTTTTAGCTCTTCACTTTTTATTGGCCAAATAAATTCTTTAATTCTTCTCATCTCAAATATGAAATATTAAAGAGTTAGTTTGTAACTGAAAACATAACTAGAGTCAAGCATGAAATGTTAGTAATAAATTGTGGACAAATCTCTCCCCTACTAACCTTTCTTGCTATCATACTCACTCCACTGTAAGTCGTATCTTTATCCCAACTTGTGCAGTTCGAGCACAACACCATCTTCTCGACTTTTTTGATAGTAAATTTACATAATTTTTCCAGCTTTGAATCAGCCTAAAGCTAGTGGAATGATACATATGGTCGTATAAATTAATCTCTTTTTTAGTTAAATTTTTGTAATACTACAAAGACTTATAGCTTTGATAAAAAACGCCGAATCTACGTATGTGTTAGCTGGTTGTGTATTTCTATTTACTAATGTTGCTCTACCTTATTGCTAAGTAACGCCGTATAGAGAGAGTGCAATGTTCTTAAATCTAGTAGCCAGACAATCAAAACAATAACAAAGATGAACATTAAATACGGAGCTATGGTAGTAAAGGTAGCAGCTGGGAAAATCATGAATAACATGGTTTGGATAAAAGCTCCTCCAGATTTAGCAAGCCTTGCGCCAACCACATCGACAGCTGCTTTACCCTTGGATTTAATTTCTTCATCTGCTGGTATGTAACACATTTCCTTGGTAGAATCAAATAATGAATATTTAGATGACTTACTTAGCACGTTTTGAGCTGTACCAAGCATTACCGCTAGCCAGAGAGGATTTAAAATTGCAATCGCAGGTAGGTAGTTTTTTATAGCACCGTCAAACACTATGAAGCTAAAAAAACCAATGCCAGTAAATAAAATCATTAAGGGCGTGATAATTGCAGCGACATACCATCCATATTTTCGTAAAATATTCGCTCCTAGAATCATGAATATCGTTGCACAAGCACCGGTCAATTGAATGACATTGCCCATAAAATAGGTATAATCTTTGGTATTAGGATATAGTTCACCGATTTTAGCTTTCCATGGCCCTTCGATCAGATTAATTGAGATACCATACGCAAAAATCAGAATAACAATACACCCAAGATACTTTGATGAAAAAATTACTTTCATTCCATCCATTAACGGTAATTTTGATCTAATGCCTTCAGATTTATTAACTTTGCTAGTATAACGTATACTGGTTAGGACGTTATTATTCATATACCAAAATAATACCATAGTACAAACTAGGGCAACGCAAGAAAAGATCATAAATATAGCAATTAAGCTCTGATCAACGGTACCGAATATATCAATGTCAGCACTAGAATAATACTTAATTAAAGCGCCTGCTAATACCGGTCCTATGTGACCAATTAAGCCAAACATAGGATAAAATCTTTTCGCTTCTTCTGTGCTAGTAGTCTGATTAGCAAATTGCCAAAACATTAAGAAAATCATTGCCGACCCCCAGAGCTCAGCAATAACGTAAAACATGGCAAGTGGCCACTTGCCAAAAATCAATAAAAACCATTTAAAATGCTCCATGTGTATACAAAATAAGCCAAGATTGATACTAGACTGAATCAGTTCTTGGATTCTATTTGGGTTGGGGTTGATTGAATCAAGGTTGGGGTATAAAACAAATGCAAACAACAAGAAAAAAGCAAGGAAAAAACATGAAATATAATAAAATATTTGCTGGAAAGAAAGTATACTGGTAAGTTTGGCGTAAATAATGGTAAATACAATAGCTGAAGGCACTACAAAATATAACTTGATAAAACCAATAGCTTCAGCACCAATGTTAGGAACGATTAAGCTATCTTTAAATGAACGAAGTGCATTATAGTTAAATAATACAAAAAATAACATCAGCGCCATAGGAAAAAACTTTCCTAATTCTTTTTTCTTTATTGGCCACAAGACTTCTCGTAATTTTGTTAACACGCTATAATTTTTCTAACTCCTTTACAATTTGTTCGATCATTTTTTTAGCATCACCAAATAACATGAAGGTGTTTTCTTGAAAAAATAGCTCATTTTCGACACCAGCATAGCCTGTAGACATGCCTCTTTTAATAAAAAGAACGGTTTTTGCCTGCTCGACTTCAAGTATTGGCATGCCATAAATGGGACTTGCCTTGTCGTGTTTAGCTGCTGGATTAGTAACGTCATTAGCACCAATCACAAAAGCTACATCGGTCGTGGAAAATTCACGATTAATATCTTCTAATTCAAAAACTTTATCATAACTAATTCCTGCTTCAGCCAGCAGTACATTCATATGGCCAGGCATACGACCAGCAACAGGATGAATAGCATAGCTTATCTTTACGCCATGTTTTTCTAACAATGATTCCATTTCTTTTAAAGTATGTTGCGCTTGGGCTACAGCCATACCGTAGCCAGGCACAATAATTACTGATGAAGCATTTTTTAAGAGAAATGCCGCATCTTCAGGATTGCTTTGTTTGCTTACCTTATCTTCGCCATCTGTATTGCGTACAGCAATTTGTTCGACATTAAAACTACCAAAAATTACATTAAAGATAGACCTGTTCATGGCTTTGCACATTACGTAGCTCAAAATTGCACCACTTGCACCGACTAGCGCGCCAGTAATGATAAGTAGGCTGTTGGTAAGTGTGAATCCTATGCCAGCAGCCGCCCAACCAGAATAAGAGTTAAGCATAGAAATAACCACGGGCATATCAGCACCACCAATAGGTATAATCAGCAATATACCAAGTAAACTTGCAAGAATGATTATTAAAATAAAAACAAGTATTGACTCAGAAACACAGAATATGGTTGCTAAAAATAGGAGCAGAGCAGCTAAAAATATATTAATATAATGGTAATACTTGACTCTAATTGGCTTGCCAGACATTACGCCCTGTAACTTAGCAAAAGCAACAATGGAACCAGTAAAAGTAATAGCACCTATAACTGCACCTAAAACCATTTCAACTAAATTAGATAATTTTAAATTACCACTCGAGCCTATACCGTAACTTTCAGGTTCAATTAAAGCACTGAGTGCAATTAAAGCTGCTGCTAAACCAACCAACGAATGAAAACCAGCGACTAGTTGTGGCATTTCAGTCATTTTAATTTTTTTGGCGATGTATGCCCCGATAGAACCACCAATACTGATACCAACTATAACCAGTAATTTACTGCTAATCATTGGGCTAAGTATAGTAGCGCATACAGCTAAAGCCATAGCGATAATACCGTAAAGATTTCCTCTTCTTGCTGTTTGCGGTGAAGACAGGCCTTTTAATGACAGTATAAACAATATTGCTGAAACAAGATAAGCCAGATATATCGAATTTGTTGCCATATTATTTCTTCTTAAACATTTCTAACATCCTATTGGTCACGATAAATCCACCAAAAATATTAACTGAGGCAATAATTACAGCAATCAATCCTAAACACTTACTCAAACCAAAGTCTTCTGGACCAACTGCAATTATGGAGCCTATTATAATGATACCTGATATAGCGTTAGTTACTGCCATTAATGGAGTATGTAGTGCTGGAGTAACCTTCCATACTACATAATAACCAATAAAGCATGATAAAACAAAAATGGTCAATGCATAAACAAATGGATCAATTCCAGAAACGCTATTTGATGATTGTAAAATGACTAGCTCATTTATTTTCTCAGATAATTTATAAGCATCATCAGAAAGCTGCTGGGCTTGCTTAGCTATCATTGCAACATTACTCATAATTTTATTTTGTAAATAATTTGTTAACAGTTTGACCTTGGTAGGTAATAATACAAGAATTTATTATTTCGTCAGAGAAGTTTATGTTCATCTTTTTTTCTTCTTTCTGATAAAGTAAAGTGACAATGTTTAGCAGGTTGCGAGCATATAACCTGCTTGCATCTGTTGCCACACGAGCAGCATAATTAGTGTAGCCTATAATCTTTACGCCATTATATTTAATAATTTCTCCTGGTTGAGTTAAGGCGCAATTACCACCACTCACTGCTGCTAAATCTACGATAATAGAACCATAACTCATGCTCTGTACCATTTCAGCTGATATTAATTGGGGAGCTTTCTTACCTGGAATCAAAGCTGTAGAAATAACTATATTTTGCTTTTTTATGGTTTCGGCTATTAATACTGATTGTTTTTTCTTATATTCTTCGCTTGCTTCCTGTGCATAACCGCCCTTGGTTTCCAGATTATGTTCGGTTTCAATTTTCACTTCAACAAAACTTGCGCCTAAACTTTCTACCTGTTCCTTAGCAGCAATACGGACGTCGAAAACTGATACTATAGCACCTAATCTTTTAGCTGTAGCAACAGCTTGCAATCCTGAAACTCCAGCACCCAAAACTAACACTCTTACTGGTGAAACTGTGCCAGCTGCTGTCATCATCATTGGAAAAACTTTGCCATACTCGTAAGCTGCATCAATTACAGCGCGATAACCAGCAAGATTGCTTTGTGAAGATAGTACGTCCATTGATTGCGCTCGAGTAATTCTCGGTAGAATATCTACAGCAAAAGAGGTGATTTTCTTTTTATTGAGCTCGGCAAAAAGTTCAGTATTTTTGAACGGTGATAAAATACCAATAACAATAGCTCCGTCTTTTAGGTAAGCAAATTCATTTCCTTTTTTACTAGCTGTTTTTGCTAATTGCACTTTTAAAAAAATATCAGCTTTGCTAAGGGTGGCGGCAATGCTCTTGGTAATGTTTGCACCTACTTCTTGGTAGTTTCTGTCCTGAAAGCCAGATTCTAGGCCAGCATCAGATTCTATGTAAACCTCGAAACCTAAAGAAATAAAGGACTGTACTGTGTCCGGTGACGCGGCCACTCTTTTTTCATCAACTGCTCTTTCTTTTAAAATAGCAATTTTCATCCGGCTATTTTTCACTCACCCATTTTGATCTTTAAATTGTTCACAGATTATATATCTAAGTACAACTTGCTTGGCAAGAAATAAATATAAAAATTTCACTAACATAACTATTTGAAAGTCACAAATATTTATTGCCATTGTATAAAATTGTTGTTACAGTACATTTTTATTGCTATCCCAAGCACAAACCTGGGCTTATTAGTATACTAAGTACAGTAGAAGCTATTTTAGTGTTTAACATATTATACTACTTAAATATTTGCTAGACACTTAACTTCTCTGGTGTGGCATCAAGTAAAAATGGGCGGTTAGCTCAGTTGGTTAGAGCGCTACCTTGACATGGTAGAGGTCGGAAGTTCAAGTCTTTTACCGCCCACCATTATTTTATTCCTCTTAGAGTAATGATTTCATAAGTAGCAATCAATCTACTATGATCGCTGTATTTTTCTTGATATAATGATTGCGCAAGCTGTAGTGTGTCAGAAGAAATTGCAGGAACGTTATCTAAGCAATTCGATTGCGCCATTCCTCGTAAATCTAGCATTAGTTTATTTATATCTGGGTAACTAATGGTCATAGTTGATACATCAGTCACCACCTTAGAGAATTTTGCCCTTTGCAGCAAACTTGATGTATCTGCGGCATCAATCATTGGTGAAATACGAGAAGATACAGGTCTACCCAAAGAGCTTTCAGCTTCAATAAAAATTTTGCGTAGTTCAATTAAGGTTTTTCCACCAAGTATAGTGGCAACGAAAATACCTTGCGGTTTTAAGATGTGATTGATTTGCATTAATACGCCAGGAAGGTCGTTGATCCAATGTAAATTTAGATTACTCACTACGAGATCAAATACATTTTCAGCAAATGGCAATAATTCTTCATCGACTTGTAATTTTGTGCCGTTAGTTTTTTGTAACATTTTATATGAAATATCAGTTTGGATAAGTTGTCTAATCTTGATGTTTGTTTGTGGTAAGCATTTCTGAAATTCACCACTATAACATCCCAAATCAAGAGCTAGGTCGTATTCTTGCTTATAGTCGCACACTCTTTCGGTTATGTCTTGCGCAGTATGTTTCAGTAGAAAATTATGTCGAGCAAACTGATTCGCAGATCTGTCTCTATGTAGACTTAACAATATTCGATTAAATATGAACATATATACTTATCTAGTAAAAACATATTGAACATCCGTTGAAAGCCCTGGATTAAATTGATAACCATTATCACAAAATGAATAAAGTAACTTTGGCTGAATAACCTTATTTTTTATAATAAAATTTGCCATCAATCCTCGAGCTCTTTTGGCAAAAAAACCCATTGTTTTATACTGGTTGTCTAGTTTTTCTTTAAATGATACTGTAATTAACTTTCCTGATAATTTTTTATATTCGATTGCTGAAAAATACTCTTTAGAAGCTAAATTAATGATATATCTAGAATTAGCTAAAGAACTATTGATAGCATCAGTGATTTTATGACCCCAGAATTGGTACAAGTCTTTACCGTATTTATTCTCTAATTTAATACCCATCTCTAAACGGTAAGGCTGTATTAAATCAAGTGGACGCAGGAGTCCGTATAGACCAGAGATAATACGTAGATGTTTTTGCGCAAAAATAAAGTCAGCATCGCTATAATTGGTATTATCAATACTGTCATACACATCGCCAGTAAAACTTAAAATCGCTGGTTTGGCAATGTCTGAGGTAAATTGACCGCAATATTGTTGATAACGTTTATGGTTTAATTTCGCGAGTACGCTACTTATGTTCATTAACGATTCCAATTCTATTGGGGATTTACGACGTAATATTGTGACTAACTCTGTTATTTCATTATGAAATTGCGGTATAGTTGTAGTAAAGTTATATTTTACTTGGCTAAAATCTTGGCTTTTTGAGGGAGACAAAAGAAAAATCATCTATATAGTTTTATCAATGTTATTTACAACACATTAAACCAGTAAATATTGGCGTATTCAACTAAAGATTTAATAGTTAATTTGCATTATAATGATGGATATATACAATAACGTATGAATTGTTCGATAATATTAGGTACGGCAGGTGAAAATATTATATCTCTTAAGGCATGCTGATGCCCAAAGAACTACTTCAGGTAACGATTCTAAGAGATTTGTTAGTACAAAAGGAATCCAAGAACTTGAAAGATTGACATCTTTCTTATTATCAAGCGGTTTAAAACTTGATGCAGTATTTTGTTCATCAGCACTTCGTACCAAACAGTCTTGGGAATTTTTAAAGAATAGCTTAGGGTTAGAGACTAAATTTCAGTTGATTGAAGAACTTTATAACCCATTGCCTGATGAAATAATAAAGTTCATCAATAATGTTGATAATAGCTATAATTCTATCTTAATTATTAGCCATAACCCAGTAATTAGTCAAACTGCCAATGACTTATTAGTTACACACATTGATAATTTTTCTACTTGTAACATGGCTTGCATTGGTTTTGATCTTGATACATGGTGTGAAATTACCAATAATTTGGGTACACTCATATGGTTCCATACGTGATTAATGGATAGTACTAACATTGCCTCTAACCCACTGCATAATGTTTGGATTTCTGCATCTGCGGGGTCAGGGAAAACTAAGTTGCTTACTGATCGAGTATTAAGATTATTAATTAGTGGGGTTGAACCAGCCAAAATTTTATGCTTAACTTACACTAAGGCTGCAGCAGCAGAGATGATGTATCGTATCACTGGCGAGCTTAGTAAATGGATTGTTTTTGATCACTCTACTCTTAAAAATGAGCTTGCCTTTTTAACTGGCACAATACCAGATGACAAGGTCATAGCTCTTGCTAGAACTATTTTAATTAGAATGCTGGATAGTAAAAACAGTATTAAAGTCCAAACTATACATTCTTACTGTCAGGCTGTAGTGAATAAATTTCCTATTGAGGCTGGTATTAGTTTGCAAGCCGAAATTTTAGATGAACAACAAAAACAACTATTACTAACGCAAACAACTCATCATATTCTTAGTGATCATGATAGTAATGAATATGACGTGGTGAACTTAAGGCCAATTTTAAATAATATTCACGAATTGAGTTTTTTAACATTGGTCGAGAACGCGTTACAATATAAAAAAAAACTGGGCAGTATAATTCAAGCAAACAGCGATATATCTGAGCATATTTTTAATAGACTAAAAATAGATCGTCATCTATCTCATGAAAAGTTATTTAAAGAATTTGTGATCAATTTTGATAAAGTTTTTGAGTTGTATAAAAATGATATAAATGCAGTTTTATTGGAACAAGATATAGATTTTCTGTATCTTTTAATTGCATTTGCTTCAGCCAATATTGATGCAAAACAAAAACTATACTCTAAATTATACGATGCATTTTACACTACAACTCACACTGCTCGCAAGTCTTTGATTGGAAGTAAGTTTATAAAGCACTATAACCTAGTAAATTTTCTTGTAGAACTTCGTTTAGTTATGGGGCAATATGTAGAGACCAGCAACTCATATAAAATTGCACAGTATACTGCAAGTTTTGTGTATTTAGTACGGTTAGTAGAAAAATATTATACAAGTCTCAAGCAAAACAATGCACAACTTGACTACGATGATTTAATCAATATTACGTTAGAGTTGTTTGGTTCTAATCAGTTATTGCCTTGGATAATGTTTAAGCTTGATGCACAGGTTGAGCATGTGTTGATTGATGAGAGTCAAGATATAAGCTTGGAGCAATGGCAGATCATTACTACGCTAACAGATAATTTTTTCTATGATTTGGGTAAAAATGATTTGCCACGAACTATTTTTATTGTAGGCGATCAAAAACAGTCTATCTTTAGCTTTCAGGGAGCAGATCCAAAATTATTCAATCAAGTAAAGAATCAATACCAACACTTTATAAATGAATGTGCAAGCAAGTTGCACTTAATAGAACTTATAAAATCTTATCGGTCAGGTGAGGCTATTTTGCGCGTAGTAGATGCTACTTTTAACTATCTTAATCAAAATGATTCTGGTGCGTTTATAGATGTCAAAAGTAAGCATATTCCTCATAAAACTCATATCAATAGCAAAGTTGAGTTATGGATGCCAGTTCTAGGTAAGCAAGCTAAGCCAAAAAAAGATTTTTCTTGGGATATTCGTACTGAAAGAAAAGAAATATACGACTCGGCAAAAATACTAGCAAAAGTAATAGCAAATGAGGTGCAAAATTACCTTGCAAATAATCAGACGCTTAAGCCAGGCGATATAATGATCTTGATTAGAAAGCGTGATAGGTTCGCAGAACATCTAGTACGAGCCCTTAAAGATAATGATATTGCTGTAAACGGTTTAGATCGCATAAAATTAAATGACAATATTGTAATTAAAGATTTATTAGCCTTAGCTAATTTTATTTTATTACCTCATGATGATTACAATTTAGCTGTGTTGCTCAAATCTCCCATTATAACATTAGAAGAAGAGCAATTATTCACTTTATCACAAAGAATCAATGATAGTTTGTGGGATCGATTGAGGTTTTTGTCAGCAGATGATCAAAAATTATTGTTAGTTTATGACTTCCTTAATTACTTCTTAAAAGAAGAAGCTTTGCAACACTGTGTACCTATATATAGTTTGTACACATGTCTTCTTGATATTAAAGGAGTGAGAAAAAATTTTATCTCAAGATTTGGTCTACAAATTAACGAAATTATTGATGAATTCTTGAATGTATGCTTACAGTTTGAATCACAAAATGGATCTTCGTTACAACGATTTGTGTCTTGGTTTGTATCAAGTAATATTGAGATTAAAAGAGAAATTAACAATAGAATAAATGATATTAGAATTATGACAGTGCATGCGGCAAAAGGATTGCAAGCAAAAATGGTAATTTTAGCTGACAGTCTAAGCTTGCCTAGAGTGTCTAAGCATGTGATTTGGTCCGAAGAATTAGACTTGCCGTTATATAATGGCGGTACCAAAAACAATAATGCAATATATCGTAAGACCTTGCAGCAAGTAGAAATGCAAGGAATGCAAGAATATTATAGGCTATTATATGTAGCAATGACCAGAGCAGAAGAGCGTTTAGTTGTATGTGGATGGAGTTCTGATAGTAGTGTACATAAAAAATCTTGGTATAATACTGTTAGGTTTGCTATGGAAAAAATAGGGTATTCTATGGTTTGTAAAAATCTTGGTGGATATAGCGTTGTTACTGATGGTAACTCAGTAAGTGATGCATATTTTTATTCAGATAGCACGAATAAAGTGATTGTAGAAAAGATTGTAGATAGCTACGCTCCAGAAAAGAATGCTTTTGAAGAATCTAAAGTAGTGTATGATCTACCTGATTTTATTTGGCAAAAACCCAAGATTACAACCGATAATTATTGCTCGCCATCTACCTTGATAGCACATAAAGTTGCGTACTCCCCATTAGATAAGGTAGTCAATGTTCACTTAGGATTGTTGATTCATAAAATTCTCGAGATAAGTATGAAGAACAAAAAAACAATATCAGTAGCACAACTCATTAAGAAGTATGCACAAGAATATCATCTTAAAATAAGTGATAAAATTATTAGTAATATGGAAACTTTAATTGGCGAACTAAAGGCTTCTTTATCAGCTAATGTAAGAATGTTACCAGGAGCAAGTATTGCTTGCAAAGTGAATAGTCTTAGTGTGCATAGCGTCATTGATTTATTGATCGTTACTGATAACGAAGTAAAAATAATTGATTATAAAGCTGTAAGCTTTGTTGATATTACTTTAATTCCTCAGCAATATATAGCTCAACTTGCTACTTATAAAAATTTACTTTCAAGGCTGTACATAGACAAAAAAATCAAATGTTACATAGTTTCTATTGTCGATGGCAAATTTTTTGAGCCATCTAATAAGGAGCTTGAAGCATACACTTTATGCTAATCTTAAGGAGTTTTGGCTGATTGCTTCTAAGATACTCTAAAGTTTGCTTCAAAAAAGTCATTTTGTTGCTCACTATATTACACTTGCGATCTTCTAGAGGTTTCTAGAAGCATGTATTTTGTTACTTTTCTGTATTTTTTGTTGAAATCTAGAAAATTACAGTATTGAAAAGTGATATTTTGATGGACTTAGAAAATGACGTTAGCCTCAAGAGCTTCGCAGAACTTACTGTCGCTAAAAAGTTAGAATACATTGTAATACGGTCCTGTAGGGGGTAAGTTTCGATAACGGCTAGAAAGAGTGCGTCATGCTACTAAGATTTCTTTAATAAAGTAGTGTCTTGCTATTTATTGAATGACACAAAGCAAAAACAATATTTCTCAACTTGAGCTAGCTAGAAAGTTTGGTGTTTCAGCAAACACAGAAACTGTGATTATGTCATACATGGCACAATAGCTATTTCCGAGCTTATTCTGCTTTCTAATCTAAAAAAAGCTGGATCGAAGATTAGTTCTCGAATATATGATATGAATCGAGAAACTGATATACATCGATGTATCTTTCGCGAACTCTGGGGCCTTACCATGAAGCTTCTTAGATGCAGCTAGATGCCGTTGGTAATCAAGATGAGTATGCTATAAAACTGCTTTGATGGTACAGAGCCTTTCCTTCATAATTTCTAGAGTAATGGGTTTTTAGCTATACTGCAAGTTGCTGCCGTAAGTATCTTATCTGCGTGTTCTCTTCATAACTGCAAAGATAATTTCTATAAAAAATGTTGTGCTGCCATACTCGTAAACCTCATCTAAAAACACCCCAAAGCATCATCACTAAAATACTTGGCTTTTCTAGTAATTTTATCTCAATAATCGTTCGACTGATTGGTTGGTTAAGCAATCTTGAAACATACTCAATGTTGTTGATAAAGCATATTTTTTGATTAATTTAGGCTTTCCGCAAAAAAATCTATTACATAACGAAATGATCTCTCAGCAGCGCGTGGATCATATACGCGCCCCATTTCCTTTTCTTTAACCTGATCAAAAGTACCTGTTCTAGGATCGGTAAAAGAATGCTGAGCTTGACCAAAAAATAAAAAATTCCAATCTTTGACTTGCGCTTCTTTCATTTCTTTTGCAAAATTTTGTATCGATTCCGGTGGAACCTGAGGATCTTCATAACCATTCATAATAAATATTTTGCTGTGAATAGGATGTGTCGGTAAATCAGATTTTACTAATGCGCTGTGTAAACCAATACAGACAGTCAGATTTGCTCCGCTACGCGCTACCTCTAGTGCGCACATGCCACCAAAGCAAAAACCTATTGCCCCAATTTTATTTTTATCCACTAAAGGATGCTGAGATAATGCTTCTAAAGCAAGATTTGCCCGACGTCTGACTAAAAATCGATCCTTAAGAAAAGGAGTAATAAGATCGAAGCAAGTAGGTATGGTCTCTGCAGTTTTTGCCTCACCATACATATCTGCCGCTAATACGATATAACCATGCTCCGCTAATTTTTTAGCATAATGTAAAGTAAATTCACTACGCCCATCAAAGGCATGAAATACAATAATCGCAGAATGAACTTGCGTGATTTCTTTGGGATGAAAAAGTTTGCCAATAAGTTTTTGTGAACCATCAAAATAAGTAAGTGTTTGTGTTTTCATTTGTATCTCTTAATAAAAAGAATCAATTTTACCATCGCTATATCAGCATTAGCAAACTTTTTTTACGTTGTATGTGATACATTGCTATCAATATGATTTTAGAAAAACAAGCATGAAGATATATTGACGATCGACTCATTAACCTGGTGTGCTTCTAAATTATAGAGTTTTTATAGCTAACGACTCCCCGTAGACGACCTTCAAGCTGTTAAGGTACAATGTCCCAAACTAACTGCATAAAATGACAAGAAGTTGATGAAGAATTACTGCATTTTGCCAACAATGTATTTGATCTCGTAGTTAAGTAATATAAATTTACATTGGATCAGTAATTAAAAGTTGAACAACAGAATTAGCATGAAGAGCTATCTCCAAGACAAATCAGTAAAGTTGAGTTCATCAAACGTATATTCTTGAAAGAACGGTACCAAAAGATCGTACTTGTAGATTAATAATTATTAATGTGCTTGATCATGATACTAAAATATCCCAAAGTAAAATATTTGCTTATCATGCATGTAACCGCCATATGTACAACAATCACCCACGTAAATGAACTGTACTAAGAAATTACTCGCTCTTCTCCGATGAGTTATGTATCTCACTTAGACAATTTGCCATCCTTCGACCTTACTTCTGTACCTATCAGAAAAATGCAACCATTTCTTGCCTCTTCCTTGATATCTTTATTGCATTCATTCCAACACTTAATATCTTCTAACCAAAACTCGTTAAACTCTAAAACAGCACAATATTACTTCTAAATAACTAAAGGATATAACGCGCCAAGCCTAAAAAAATTGTTTCTTGTACAAGAAGAGCTCATCTTGCTGCAATAAAAAAAAGAAGTACCTGATTTTTTTGTTCTAATAGCTCAATATTTGTAACTTAACCCAAAATTAGTAAGGGCTTCTTATTCTTGTACTTTATCATGCAAGCTACCATTATTATACTGAGCAATCAGCATACTTAATAGTCAGTCAATGATTAGCTACTGCAAGAATGTCATTAAACTAAACATTACGTTTTATTCTTTCGAGACATGATTGCATCTTTGTTGTGTGGCTGAATATTTCATATTAGTTAATATCAAAGCAATCTCAAGGTATTAAAAAGAAAACTGTAAGTTTAATCTAGCTTCTTTCCAGTAAACAATCTATTATCGCACTAACTAACTAAGTAAACATTATATGTTGAGAAATAGACCATCGTACATAATAATATTTATTGCATTATCTTTGTTTTTTAATTGTCAATGCGGTTATACACAAACATTAGCTGAATTAGATGAGATACAATATAATTTAAATTTCTTCACGAATAGTTATGACGCTAAAACGAAAAATTTGATATCCAATATTCAAATTTCCTTGAAAGAACATTGGAAAATTTTTGCTAAAAATAAAGCAGATGAAAAAATACAAATCAAAATATTACTAGAGAAAACTAGAAATATTTCTGCTATTAACATAGAGTGGCCATCTCCTGTTCTAGAAAATCGCTCATTTTACTTTGTAGAAAGCTTAAAAGTGCCAGTACTCATTACTGTAATTGATCCATCCTTAAACACTGCATTTGACTTAAATATCTCTTTATCAGTATGCGCTAAAACTTGCTCTATAAAAAAACACACACTACACATTAATATGCCCGCAGTTAAAGAATTGTATAATGAAAATACTAGCTTAATAAAAATGTTATTTGTAGCTTTCATCGGAGGTATAATACTGAATGTCATGCCATGTGTACTACCGGTGCTATCAATAAAGTTGTTATCCATCATTAGTTGTGGTGATAGGAGTGAAAGATTTGTCCGTTATCAGTTTATCGCAATCACTTGTGGAATTATTTTTTCCTTTCTTATGTTGGCAAGCTTAACTAATGTATTGAAAATTTCAGGTGAATACGTAGGCTTTGGTCTCAATTTTCAACAGCCAGAATTTATTATATTTCTCATTCTTGTTTTATTACTATTCGCAGGAAGTCTAGCAAATAGGATTAGCTTCAACATCCCGGAGAAAGTCTCTAATGCCCTAATTAAGTACTCAGATGAAAGTAAGTTATTTGGCAGCTTTTTATCTGGTGCATTTGTGACCTTGGTAGCCACGCCTTGTACAGCACCTTTTGTTGGTTCGGCCATTAGTTTTGCTTTGCTGTATAGTAGCTTAGAAATTTATTTGATTTTTTTAGCTATTGGATTTGGCATGGCATTGCCCTATATAGCTTTAATTCTCAATCCAAATTTAATAAAAATGCTACCTAAGCCAGGAAAGTGGATGGTGACAATAAAAAAATTGTTAGTCATTATTGTGTATCTTACAGTGTTTTGGTTAATTTTTATTCTTTCTAAGCTATTGGATCAAAAAGCTGCGATTTTATTGTTTATGACTTGTTTGCTATTTCAGTTTATTGTTGAAAACAAGCAATGGATATTACAATACACCACCATAAAATTGATTTTGTGCATTTTAGTTGTAGCAATAGGTGTTCCGTTGGAGTTCCCTCGTAATTTCCGAAAACACCATCAATGCCAGGTTAAGCCTTGGCTCAAGATTTTTTAAAAAAATCTTCACAAGAGTTATTATCAATTAATTCTATGGAAAAGTGTGGTATTTGAAAGATCTTATAGTTA
>CAMDPW010000021.1 GCA_945905715.1 Rickettsia typhi | reverse complement strand
AATCATATCTTTGGCCAATTTGCTACTAAGTTTCTATTTCGCAGTGATGATCCAACATCTGCTAAAATTATCTCTAATATTTTTGGTGAGCTAGAATATAGTCATCAACAAAAGAACACATCATTTGGAGCTAATGAGTTTCGTGATGGAATTAGCTATACTGAGCAACAACGACATAAAACCTTGATTACTACTGATAACCTTGCATCACTTGCCGATCATGAATGTTTTGTTGGTTTACCTGAGCCTAAAATCAGAATTGCTAAAATTAAAGTACCGCTAGCTAAGCAAGCGCAAGATATTCATTCAGGCTTTATTATGCGCCAGCAGGTCATATCAAATGCATCTCTTGATGCTGAGGTTACAATCAAGAAGCGAACTCCAGTCATTGTCTCATTTACTGATTATGATCCAAATCATGATGCAGAGAGCGATAACAGCAATATTAATGCTGATGCTACCAATCGCACTGACAAGAGCGATTCTACCTTAACAACTAGCTTCAAGACATTAACATAGTCACTTACCGCAAATACTGATGACGAAGAACCCACGTCAAAGCAGAAATTAGTAACTAGTCTTAATAGTAAGTTACTATGGTCCAAGAGTTCCAAAGATCAAAAAAATATAGAGGATCTGGGGAATCTCGCAGAACTAAACGCAGAAGATCTTGAGCATGAAGCTCAAGATCAAGAATTAACTATAACTAATAATCTTAAATAGGAGTAAATAAAATGACTAAAGAAAAGAACAATACTGACAATGCCACTAACGAAGACAACGCTAACAATAAAATGCACCAAACAGAGACAAAAACAGTTGTCAGTCCTGAGCAAATCAATCTAGAAAAACTTGCTCAGTGTAATGATGCGATTATTGGTGGCAGTAAAGAATTAACGCATTTAGTTAGAGATATGGAAAAATTAACTGAAGATACGAAAAAACTTAAAAATCAATTAAGTGAAAATACCCAAGAACTACATGGCGAAATTCTGATCTTACGTAAACTGCCAGAGAAGATGCAAGAAGGACTTCGAGCTATAGTTCCGGAGGTTGGCAAGGAAATACAGACTATCCATACTGATTTACTGACCACATTTAATGACAACATCAAAATATGTCATGATAATCTTAAGCTGCTATCAGATGAGGCTCAGAAGTTCATTACTAAACAACAAGATTTAGCAAACGCCGCAATGGAACAACTCGTTGAGAAGTCAACTAGAATAAGCAAGCTTTGTATCCAAAAAACATGGATCACGATGCTTGTAGTGACCGTCGTCTCAGCTATTATCTCCGCTGCTGGCTGCTATTTTACACTTGCTTCAATGCCAAGTCCATATGACGTTACTATTGATCAGGCAAAGAACATCTATATCGATAAAAGCCCAGTTGCTATTTGGGGTGACAAAGGCTTAAATATTTACAAGCCAGAGAAAAAATAGGAGACTTTCATTGCCTAGTAAGTTAAGGTCAAATGGCCTTAACTTACTATGGATCAAATTATAGTCGTGACCAAATAAGAGAAAATTGTTATAAGAATATATTTAGTAGTAATGAAAAAATCAGTTCCGTAATATCAATATAGTTGAGAAAAATGACAGAAGTTAATAAAATCCCTGAAATCAAACTTCAGAATGCAAAAGTACAGAATTTTATTAAAAAGCCCCTAGACCCAAGATATCCCAAAATATTGCAGATATTACAGGAGAAGTTTCCAGAAGCCTTTCCGACGGATCAAGTACGAGTTTTAAAGCTAGGAATTCATAAGGATATAAAAGAAAACACAGAGATAAATGGCAAAGATATCTTTATTTTTATGCGTATATATTGCAGATTATTTAAATACAGACAAGCTCACGCCGAAGGAGCTAGCCGTTATGATCTAAATGGTATCACCACCCAAATAGTAACGCTTGAGCAAGTAGCAAAAAAAGCAGAATTTGTAAAACCACAAGTGGCAAACGCAGTTGATAGCAAGGAAATTAGTGAAAAAAAAGATGACATCAAATAAGCCAAAGCAAAAGATTCATGATTCATTCATCAAGCAAATGATGTCTGATCCTAAAGTAGCGCGTGAGTTCTTTGGAGTTTTTTTACCTGCATATATTAGAGAGGTGGTGTGTTTAAACACCTTAGAGCCGCAGAAGGAGAGCTTTGTAGATAAGACCTTAGGGGTTAATTATGTTGATTTGTTGTTCAAAGTCAATTTTGGTGATGAGGAGGGTTATATCTACCTCCTGATGGAGCAGCAAAGCAAGCCAGATTGGACGATGGCGCTGCGACTACATAAGTATGTGATACAAATCTATAACAACCATATGGAACGACACCCAGAAAATAAGCATCTGCCAATAGTATACCCAATGGTCTTCTACACTGGTCAAACAAAATATAATGCGCCTTTAACTCTGTGGGAGCTATCTGAAAGACCAGAGCTTGCCAAGTCATTACTTGTTGAGCCTTTTCAGTTAGTAGAGCTTCATAAAATTGAAGATGATGAACTGCGTAAACATGTATGGTCAGGGACTATGTCATTTATCATGAAGCACATTTTTGCTCGTGATATCTTGCCATCTCTTGAAGCAATAGCATCATTATTAAAAGAAATAGGAGAGCAAGACGTCGTTTACATCGAGAAGATTTTGTGGTATATTTTGGAGAAAGCAGAAAGTAGGTCTGCTGAAAAGGTGATGGATTTCTTTAAAGAAATAGTACCAAAAGAAAAAAGAGGTGAGATTATGACTTTAGGAGAACAATTAATAGAAAAAGGTAGGGCAGAAGCTTTAAAAACTGTTAATCAGATCGCTTTAGCAAAATTACAAGAAGGCGAGGCTAAAGGTAAATTAGAAGGTAAGTTAGAAGGTAAGTTAGAAATAGCAAAAAAAATGCTTGCTGAAAATCTTCTAGATATCAACACGGTCGCTAAAATTACTGATTTATCTGTTGATGAGTTAAAAAATCTTTTACACTAAAATCTCTTTTAGATTTGCAGTGATTTTTCTTGTGTTTTTTATTTTCTTATGGTATTTACATATATGTTAAAATCATGGTTCTTTATTTCTCTTTTAAAATAGAGACGAAGAACAAAATAGACAATTAATATACTGAAATTTAACTTTTTATTTGTTTCTCTAAAAAATTTTCTCGTTTATAATCAATTTTAAAGAGTAAAAAAGAAAGTTTTGGATAGAACTATATAAAACACTCTTTTTTTATATATGAGCTTTAAAATAAGATTTGGCTCATTTTCTATTTTTATTCACTTTTAAATACTCTCGTTATTATTATATAATAACTTTATTCAATATTATCTAACTTTTTAAGTTTTTATAATTTAATTATTTTATCTTTTAAGATAATATAATTATTTTTCTAAATATTATATTTTCGCGGGGCTTCTAATTTTTTTATTACCCCTGTAGTCAAAAGTTATTTAAGTTAATATATTTATCTGATTTTCATTATCTTATAGCCTACTCTTACTGTCAACTTAATTTTTTGTTGCCTTTCCTAGTCAAAAAACTAACTATTGCATAACCACTTCTTAAAAAACTGAGTGAGTTTTGAGGGTAATCCTGTAAACAGACAATATATATTTCTTTATATTATCATATTTGCTTGGATACTTGTACAAAGACTCTCTATTGCCAACAGATACTTTACTTCGATCGCTACTCATAACGCTGCTTTCCTTAATTTCATTATTTTACTACTTTTTTGCGGTTTATTATAATAGTTGATTATAATATTGTTTGTAAATATTCTTCGCACCAGTTTAACGAGATCTGTTATAGGTATATTCATGTGTTTTCTCTAACTCTAGGGTCTTTCGTTGTTGTTCAAGTTCTTGTTGCCGGGTTTGTTCTAGAAGACGCGCTTGTTTGTGCTCCTTATAGATGACAAGTCTTTGCTGGCAGTTAGCACGGTTAATCTGGAAAAGCTTAGTTTTAGCAAAATCATTAACATAAGGTCTCCTCACCTCATCATACATTACGTGCTCTAAGTAACAGCTATGATTAGTAAACTCCTTTTCATCTTTGGTAATTGAGCCATGAGTTGTTATAGACTCTAGATCTGTTTTGACTTCATTAACTACGTGATGACTACATTTTCTAAAAATATCATCACATGCATCTGTTACGTACGACTTTTTGTCTCTAATATCTAAAAGCATAAAGCCAGGATGTCCTGCACCAAAACTTACCGCGTCATAATAATATTTCTTTAAATTATCAAGAACATTTGGATTAGTTTCATATTGATAATGTCTGGAAAATAGATCTCTATAACCTTCTCGCCCTAACATATTTACAGCTACTTCATGATCTTTGTACATGCTCTCACAAAATTCTTTTTCTTTTGTTGAGATCTTTAAGAACTCGTCAATATCCTTACTATTTAGCTTATCTTTTTTAAATTGTTCTAAAGCATTCACAACGCAAGGCTTCATTTCTTTACAGAGCTCGTGCTTGAGTAGTTCCTCTCTTGTTCTATCCTTGAGATCAATAAGTTTCTCTCGAACAACAGCAATATCATATTTAGGATTGAACTTGAGCAGGTCATCACATGATTGTTGTTTTCCAGCAAGGAATAGATCAATATTACTGCTCTGGCCTTCTAGTTGCTCATAATCAGCAATAATTGCCACTTCTTTTTTGCTATAACGACCAAGATCGCTTATTACTGGGGCGAAAATAGCTCTAATTTCACTTTCGCCATTTACACCACCTTGTTGCAGTAAGATGTCGTTAAAATCTCCCAGTTGCGTAGGTCTTACAACTCTCACCATGGCATTTGCTGACAGGACGTATTGCGCGTCCACAATCGTCTGATTTGTTATAGAGCCGGCTCTATCATGATCAGCAGCAATAATAATTTTCTCACCCCTACGTGCTGAGTAGTTTTTAATATTACTAATGCCGAGGGAACATACGATCTTAGCGCCAGTACCGGCTTGCTTAATTGATAGGGCAGTCTCTAGACCTTCAGCAATGATTGTGAGATTGTGGCGATCGTGCTCAGTATTTTTACCTGTAACAGCAATTTCGACAAAAGAACCAGCAATCTTACCAAATTATTTCTTTTGAACCTCTACGTCTGCTTTACTTGCATTCGCGGGATCAAGTAATAATTGTTGACCGCCGGTAATCGTACCACCAGAGTCTCTTGCAAAAGCAACTATTGCTGGGAACCTTTTACCACTAGCGAGGTCTAAAATACTCGTAGTCTTGATATCAGCACTTAAATCACAGTTTATACCTCTAGCTTCGGCTAAATACCTAGCAGCAACACTGCCCTTTCCTATATCTTTAGCAGCGTTATACAGATCTTGAGTAATGCGCGCTTTAGCAGCGCTCGCTGCCTGATCACGTTTTACTTGGCTTAGGTGATCAATATATTTGTTGCTCACGTCATGATCGCTAACTAATTGTAAAGAGCTCCTCCGATAATTGCCGATTTGCTCCTTGATATACTGGACTGATTGCTTAAAGTCACAAGCTTTCTGTCTTGATACTAGTGAGATCAGATCACCACCTTTTCCTTCCTCAAAATCATACCAAGTACCAGCCTTCTCTCCAGTAATGGTAATTGCCAGACTACCCTTGTCACCATATCTGTAGGTACTACTATTTGTAAGCTTTTTATTTGGCTCTCCCATTAGATTTGTTGCTATTACTTCGCTACTTAGCTGCATCTGCTCTTTTAAAGCATCAAGCTCTTCTTTGTAAACATCCTCTACCAGAGCTTGTTTGCGGTGATACTCAACATTTGTATAGAATCTTTCCTTAGCGGTCTGAGCGGCAACCGTAGTAATTCTGCCACGCCCGTTTGCTTGCGAGTTAGTCATCATTTGTTCTTGTGATTGATTGTGTCTCTGGTCTTGGCTGAGGGGTTGCGCAACTTGCTCATCAAGACTTTCTCGCATTTGCTCCTGGTACTGTTGAAGAAGCAGTTCGTTTTGATCATAAGTCTCACGGAGTACCGCCTCTACTTTTGCTCTTGACGCTGGTGGTAGCTCAAATTTATAGTAATCTGCTGCCACCACTCGCTGGTCCATAAACGAAGTGAGACGTTCTTTAGCTACGTTAGTCACTTTATTAAAGACAGTGGCCAGGAATCCTTTTTCTTGCTTAGGAGTTGTTCTTTGCTTTAATTCATTTTTTGTAAAGTAATTAATACTTGCATAGCTTTGCGGATTAAACTCTAGCTGTTTGACCAGATGCTCTACGCTAAGTGTTTGCTCCTTGTGTGTAAAGACATGTAAATCTTTGACATGACGACTCATTGCGACGTAAGTATTACGATTAGTTGAGAAACCATCATGAAAAACATATACATCTTTGATCGATGCTCCTTGAGCTTTATAAATGGTAGATGCATAACCATGTTTAAAATCACTAAACTCATTAGGATTAAACTCTATATCTTTGCCATTATCTAGTTTTGCTTTAAAGCTAGTTGGGTTAAGTGACTGCAGTGATGCAAAGTCACCATTATTGACGCCAAGTGCTTTATTGCTTTTTTTAAAGACAATACGGTCTCCTGCCATGAAGCTGGGACTATTATTATTTTTATTATTGTTGTCTTTATCATGATTATCTTGATTTTTAACTACATATTCTATACCACTGAGCGCCCCAGCACTCTTTAATAAAGCCCTTGCACCAGCATTAATTATATCAACGTCACTATTTTTAATGGCAATAATTAATTTATCGTCCAAGCGCTCTTCTGAGCCATGCCATTTATGAAGCAAGGCCTCTATTGCCGCTATTTTGTTTGCGCTGCTGAGCAAACGCTGCTGGGCAAGTAACACCTCAAGACCTACTTTAGTATCACCTCTGGCAAATGCGCTAGCTACTTCCTTACCCCACCCCACTTTCTGCCGACGAATATCACTAAGTTCATAACAACCTAAGCTCTTCGCAAAACTGGTAAACATGCCACCTCGATTAATTGAGGATAACTGGCGTTCATCACCACTCAAGATCACATTACAGCTATGTGAGGCTGCAACTCTTAGTAACTCCCCATAATCATCATTACCTACCATTGCTGCTTCATCAACTACTATCAAGCTATTCGTAGCGAGAGTAATCCTGTTATTATAAAGCTTGAACAAAAATCCTTTAACCGTATAGCTGTTTTTATAACCAACTTCTTCCAAAGCACATTTGGCTTTATGAGTAGGAGCTAACCCTATAACCTCTACACCACTTGCTTGACTAATTGTCGCTACTTTACCCAGGACGTAGCTTTTACCGGTTCCTGCTCGTCCCGCAAGTACTCTCATCCCGCCAGGAGCAAGAACAAGGTGAGATAAAGCCTCTTGCTGTTGACTCTTTGTCTCTTCACCAACTAAACTTCTTGTCTGCTCACTAGCGGTAAGATTGCTCATACTACTAATCGCGGTCGCAAGACGCATTAGTTTACGTTCCTGCTCTCTGACTTCGCAGGTAGTGTAGAGTCCTGACTCCTTACCATCCCCGTGGTAAAGACTGATAATCTGACTGCTAGTAAGCGCTTCTTTGATCAAAGCATCAGCTCTTGAGGGATCTGGTACACATTTTACCACTCTTACTAAATCTGCGTGGTTAAAAACACTACTCCTGCTAGTAATACGGTCAAGCACATCATCACCATCTTTCATTAATTCGAGATTAGCAATTTTACGTTCTTCATTACGACCGACAGCCGTGTTTAAGGCACTACGCATCCGCACAGGACCAATATGTTCTTGTGGAATAACTCCTATCCCGTCTACTCTGTTATCTAAACCCAGTTCTTTGAAGTAATCATTGATCACATCTCTTGCGTGTTCATGTAAAATCTTTTCTTCAGGGATAATAAAGCCTCTATTTTCATAATTGCTTCTAAATTCTGGATTTAAGTCTCGAGCTTTCTCGCCTAAACACTTACCATCTGTATCAAATCTTCTGGTAGTAAGTAATAAATGTGCGTGCCAGTTCTTCTCACCATCATGAGGCTGATGAATATCTACTTGGACACCAAGACCATTTTTAACCCATGCCATTTTATCAATAATGCGAAGAGTAATATTGATTCTATCTTGGAGGTTTAGCTCTTTGTCATCTGGTAAGGCAATGACAACATCTTTTAATAGCTGGCTATTTTTTCTTTTCTCAACTTGTTCAACTTCATTCATTAATACAGCAATATCTTTGAACTTTAGATCAACATGCTCTGGTAATAAAACATTGTGGTAAACATTGTCACCTTTATTTTGAAAGTTGTAAGTAACATTTGTTTGCTTGTCCTGAATTCTAGCTCTAGCATTATAAGCACCCTTACAGCAAGCATTGCCACCAGCTCCTCTATTGACTATTTCCATTCGTGCAAACTGAATTGCCATCTTCTATAACTATTTAGTCTAATATTAAAAATAAAACTATATTAATCTGAGTAGATCTAAAAAGCAACAAACAATAGTTTGTATATTGCGTATACCACTATAGCAAAGCTTATGAGTGGGCTAACCTTAAGGCTGGCTCAGGGTTAAACGGTATTTAGCGCAGTATTAGCAAACGCTGTAGTTTAATATGGTTTGGTAGGTGCGGTAACTGTCAGGGTTATCTATAGGATTTAAGAAAGAAAAACGAGATTATCAATAGCAAGTAAAAGAATAGATCGAACAAATAATGCTACTTGTAGTCAAATTATTTATGGATATTTATAGGTTTTTGTGATATATTATTTGTATAGAAACCTTAAAATACTTTAGTAATTAAATATGGATAATGTTCAACAATTAAAAGACAAATTAGTTCAGAAAAGAAATAGACTTGCAGCTGAGGAGATCAGAATAAATCTCAAAGAACGAAAACTACGTACTCGTCGTTTAATTGAGATAGGGGGCTTAGTTGTTAAAGCAAAGCTTGATCACTTACCAACCAATACTCTTTTCGGTGCATTACTTACCAACTTTGAGTCTTTAACAAAAGATAGTAACATCCAAAAGCAATGGACAGCTATCGGTAAGAGAGTTTTAGATCAAGAAGAGAAAAAACAAAGCGCTGTGATTCTAAAGTTAGACTCAAAACCATCAGACCAGATTAGAGTACATCTTAGAAGTCATGGCCTTAAATGGAACAAGCTTAGAGAGGAATGGTATGGATTTGTGATGAATCTTGACGCCTTAAAAGAAGGCATTAAATCAACACCGCATAACATAGAGGTTATTAAATAATGAACAACAAATTGGCAAAGGTATTTAATAAAATTATAATAACAAACAATATTACAAACTGATATCGATTTGATCTCAACATTTAAAAAGGAGTAGAAGTTTATGTATAATCACCACAACCAAGATGAAGCAGATAAAAACTCTGATCATCATCATTACAAAGCTGAACTTAATCAATATCCTTCATCACATTTATTTTATCAATTTATTGATATTCTTCATGCTCATCACTTCCACAGCGAAGCAGAGAAATTATTAGCGGTAGCTCATCATCCTGGTATATTAGAGAATCACCAGATCATTACTCAGGTTATTAAAGAAATGCGGGATGGTTTGACACACTGAAGGATAATGTAAAAATAGCTCATATAAAAAAATAGTGCTAAAACCAAAATTTACTATCGCAAATAAAATTACCGCTGCTATTACAGCTATAGAGCGAATCCGTGGTTTTTGAGAAGCTGTTGTCGATCGCCAAACATTTTTACCCCTCTATGTTGAGGTAAAGAATGTAGTTATTGTGACAATATATGATTGTTAATTTATTTATTAACATAATTGTCGGGTTTAATTAATTTATAAAATAAAAAACTAGACTTGCGTCACACTTATGACAAAACTTATGACAATGGCCAAAATGTTACCAGTAGCTTATCACTGGCACAAAACCACAAAATACTATCACATTCATCTCCAACCTAATCTCTTTGGTGGAATAAGTGTTATTAAATCATGGGGTGGGATTAACAGTAAAAAAATCAGGTCACAAAATTACTCTCTGTGATTCGTCAGCGCAAGTAAATACAGTAATCCTAGCTGCCAAGAAAAGATGTCAGACCAGAGGATACTTAGATACTACTGAGGAAGTATCGATGATAATCAACAACATAAAATAAGATTATTAATTTATTAAGATATACACTTCATATGAATATTAAAAACTATAGACAAAGCTGGCTTACCGCACAAAGGAAGTGTAAGCTTTCTCTAGAGACAATCAATATGGCTAAAAGACTTGGTTTAGATCCTACAAAATTCACTGGTCTTAATCATTTCCAGCAGACAAAGTGGCAAGAACTACTTACTATCTTTATTAGGAGGATGTATCAAAAGAAATTTGGCAAATAAAATATTCCTAGACCACCACAATAAAAAATATTAAAGTTAATCACCAAGAGTAAGTTGAGAATAGAACTAACCTTATAAATAGCGAATAACTTAACCACTGAATGATAATTGACAATGAAATTTGATCATAACCTAACTTTTGCAGGCTCTAGACAGTCTATATATGAGCGTCAACATGAGTATAAAGATGGCATCAGACAATATATATTATTTGTTTATCTATATATGGCATTAGCTCTAGTCATTACCGCCATAACCTCAGCAATGTTTATATCTTCTGCTACATTTATAAATTTAATTCTTAACTCGCCACTTAAATGGATATTAACAATAGCACCGGTTGTGATGGTGCTTTGTCTTGGTAAAATACTTGAGATGTCCAAGCCTTCAGCATTAATCTCACTTAGTATCTTTGCTATCTTGATCGGACTGTCTCTTTCGAGCATTTTCCTTATCTTAACTAACGAAAACATTGTTAGCACTTTTCTTACGATTGCAACAACATTTACGGTAATAAGTATCTATGGTTATGCTACTAAAAAAGATCTTGGGAGTATTACTTCTTTTTGCCTCATGGCTATCATTGGGATGATTATTGCTAGTATAATTAATCTGTGCTCTGAAGCTTCAAAGCTGCAATTTATCATCTCAGTCATCGGTGTAATTATCTTTACGCTATTTACTGCCTATGACACCCAAAGGATAAGAGATATTTATGATAAAATAAGAGGTAATGAAATCCTAGCTAATCAATTAGCCATCTACGGTGCTTTGTTGCTTTATACGGATTTTATTAATTTATTCGTACGTCGTTTACAGCTAATAGGTGGGCGTCGCAATTAATCTTTACAAAAATAGCCAAATAATTATTTGATTATTTGGTAATAACTAAAATGGTAATAAATTATGGTAATAGCACCGAACATGGCATTAATGGAGTCAGTATCACTAATTATGGCTCGCGCCGTACAAGATCTGCATCAGCTGATTGAGACTAAGTGTAATCCAAACAACCCTATAGAAACAATGGTTTTAATGATGGGTTTTACCACTGGTATTGTACTTCAACTACGCGCTAAACTTGAGAATTTAGAAACTGGTTTAGGTAGTAAGTTTCTGGATAGTGTTAATAGCGCAACAGAAAATGGCTCTAAAGGCTTAGATACAATGGAGAGACTACAGCGTGATGATCCATCTCTTAAACAATCACCATCTGGTATAGCACCAACTGATCTAGCATCAGCAATTACTTTTCTCGCAGGTAAGATCAATCATGATCTTGCTACTCATCTTCAAGAGCTGCCTCTTGTCTTACGTCATGATGTCACCGTCAGTCATGCGCTAGCAATGTTAATTGCAAATTTACTTTATCAGCTTAATCCGAAAAATATCAATGCTTCAATTGATGAGTTCTTGGTCCATATTCACAGTTTTGCTAATATCAATGCTGAAAAAACTAAACTTCATAATTAAATATGGATAATTCAAAATGAAACTCCTTGTTAATGAAAATATTTTATTAAAAAATTAGATAAATATTTATTGAATAGATTTATATAAAAAATTCTTGAAAAAAGTGATTGACCGTTAAAACGCTATCTTAACTGGCATGGCCAAGAAATATCAACCGAGCATATTAATGTGACTATAACAATAAAAACAACTAAAGAGTGATGATGAATAATAGTGATAAAGACCAGATAAACAATAACAGACTGCCTTCCGGGGTAAGTGATTTCAATGAACTCGTCAAAGGATCATATCAGTTTGCTGATAAAAGTTTATTTATTAAAGAAATCATTAATGATGGTGCCAAAGTAATCCTCATCACCAGACCAAGACGTTTTGGCAAAACCCTTAATCTCTCGATGCTCTATTATTTCCTTCAACTAAATCATCCTCAAGAGGGAAATCTATTCGAGGATTTAGCAATCTCAGCTGACGCAATATTCTGCAAAAAGCATCAACAGCAATATCCTGTAATCTTTATCTCGTTTAAAGATGTAAAGAAATCTTCTTATCAAGCAGCTTATGGTGATATCGTAGAGTTAATAAGCAAGCTATACGCTCATAATCGTTATTTGCTTGATGACGACCTTTTACATCAAGATGAAACACAGATCTTCAACTCATTACTTAATCAAGAAGCCACACAAGCTGATGTTGAGAGTGCAATAAAACAACTCTCACTCTACATGACGAGAAAGTTCAAACAAACGCCGATCTTATTAATTGATGAATATGATACGCCAATCCAGGAAGCTTATTTAAGAGGTTATTATCTGGAGATGATAGATTTAATGCGTAGTATCTTAGGTAAAGCACTAAAAGATAATACTTCGCTACATAAAGCAATACTAACAGGGATTACCAGGGTTGCTCAAGAGAGTCTATTTTCCGGGGTCAATAATCTTGAGGTATATTCACTTTTACGAGAGGATTATGGTCAGTATTTTGGTTTTAGTGAGGCAGAGGTTGTTAAGTTCATTACCAATACCGGACATGAAGTATCATTGCAGTCAATTAAAGAATGGTATAATGGTTACCAAGTAGGTAAATACATCTTATATAATCCTTGGTCAATTATCGGCTGTTTAAAGAATCATGGTAAGCTCGGACCATATTGGCTTAATACTTCGAGCAATGCATTGATCCATGAGTTATTAACTAGCGCTAGTTCTATTGTGAGACAGCAATTTGAGCAATTATTGCAAGGAGTAGAGGTTGAACAACCATTAATAGAAAATCTTGTATTTCCTGATTTAAAGAAAAAAACAGGAGCATTATGGAGTTTGTTATTATATGCAGGCTATCTTAATGTGAATTCAACTGAGAGAAGAGGTCATCTATTAATGGCTAAAATCTCTATTCCTAACAAAGAGATCATGTATGGTTACGATGAAATAATTGAACAATGGTTTAGTGATACCATTAGTCTCGAGTCATATCTTAGTTTTACTCAAAGCTTAAGCCAAGGAGATGTTGCAACATTTAAAATGCGTTTGTCAGAATATCTTCTTCAAACAAGCAGTTATTTTGATTTTAATAAAAATACCCCAGAGAAAGTATTTCACAGCTTTATGTTAGGTTTAGTTGTTGGCTTAAAAGATAACTATATAATTCAGTCAAATCAAGAATCAGGTTTAGGTCGTTTTGATGTAATCTTTATTCCCAAAGACAAAGATACAAAGACCAAGATCAATGGTATTTTGTTAGAGTTTAAAACTAGCAAGACTACTAAGCTCTTACCTAGTAAAGCGCAAGAAGCCTTAGGGCAAATCAAAAATCAACAATATACGCAGTTGTTTAAACAGCACGACGTTACCTCAGTACTGGCAATAGGTATCGCATTCTGTGGTAAGCAGTTGGGGCTGGCCTATGAGACACTTGATATTTAAATCAGCAACGAGTAGGTACAAACAAATTAGAGTATTACTGTAACGATCAACCTTAGTAAAAAATAGTACGGTTAATAAAATATATTAGAACTTTTTGTACGAATCTGCTATGATACTATTTAATAGATAAAATTGTACCATAGGTGATATGAAAATTGGATATGCTCGAGTAAGTAGTAATAATCAAGATCTTGAGTTACAAAAACAAGCGCTATTAAATGCTGGTTGTAAAAAAGTATTTAGCGAATCTGTTAGTGGTAAAAATAATAACCGTACCGAACTAATAGCAATGATTGAATCACTAAGAGCCGAAGATGTTATCGTGGTTTATAAGATAGATAGAATTGCTCGGTCCCTGAAAGGTCTTATTGAAATTATAGAATTATTAAATAGCAAAAATGTTGACCTGGTGTCTCTAGATTCTGGAGATCGAGTTGATACTACTTCACCTATGGGCAAGGCATTTTTTCAGATAGCTGGGGTATTTGCAGAGTTAGAACGTGGAATGATCAATGCCAGAACTAAAGCTGGAATTACCAAAGCTAAACTTGATGGCGTAAAATTCGGCAGGACGACTGGTAGTAAGAATAAAACAACCCCCGATAAAATTGATAAAATAAAGATCTTTCTCCGCGCAGGACAAAGTTATGATTGGATTGCCAAGGAACTATCTGTCAGTAAGCAGACAATAGCTGATATAAAGCGTATTATTCCTAGTTTACAATTAACATCAAAAAATTCTGAGGTTGTACTTAACTCCTAAAGTAGGGGTCGTTATTAATAATTAAAACTGAGATAAAATATATTATGCCAACATTAGTAAGATTCCTAGATCCTAAAAACGATGTAGCGTTTAAGAAAATCTTTGGTTCTGAGAAGAACAAAGATATACTTATTCACTTTCTTAATGATATCCTTGAATTTACAAATGATAATCAAATTACTGAAGTAGAGTTTTTAACACCAGTACAAGATCCAGAGATTGCTGCCAAGAAGCAATCAATAGTAGATGTTTTATGTAAAGACAAGTTAGGGGTACAATATATTATTGAGATGCAAGTAGATCCCTCTACTGGTTTTGAGAAAAGAGCGCAATATTATGCCGCTAAAGCATATTGCCGTCAAACTAATAGAGGAAAAAAGGAAGATGGTAAATACTCAAATCTTAAAGAAATAATTTTCATTGCGATTGCTAACTGTGTATTATTCAGTAATAAAACCTCATATAAGTCTGATCATGTGATTCTAGATAAGAAGACTTATGAGCATGATTTAAAAGATTTTTATTTCACGTTTATTGAGTTACCTAAATTTACCAAGAATAAAATAGAAGATCTAGATAATATAATAGAGAAATGGTGTTATTTTTTAAAATATGCTGAAGAGACAACCAAAGAAGATCTAAAAAAGATTATTGGAAGTGATTTTGTTATCGAAAGAGCCTATGAGGCGCTAGATCAATTTAATTGGACAGAAAGCGAACTTATCGCCTATGAGCAAGAAACTAAGCGTGTTTGGGATAATAAAGCAGTAGAAGAGTATAAACTGGCACAAGCAGCAGAAAAAGGCAAGGCTGAAGGCAAGGCTGAAGGAAAGGCTGAAGGAAAGGCTGAAGGAGAAAAAGAAAAAGCAATGTTCATTGCCAAGAAAATGTTATCTCGTAACAAATCTATTGAAGAGATCATGGAGTTTACAGAGTTAAATGCAGAAGAAATTAAATCTTTAGGATAAAACGATCTCTGAATGCTGCTGTAAGACTATGTTTATAAAATAAATGTAAAATACATAACAAAAAGTAAAAAACTTTATAATCTTAACACTTTTTTAACTTTTATATGCTAGAAGTGATTTTAAGACAAATAAAATTAGGAGATTAAGTTATTGGTGTTTTCATGAGTTGTTTCCATAACAGAAATTATAAGTTAAAGGAAATGTTAGCGCAAAGTTATTATGCCGTGTTTTAGCAAAATAGAAATGCTATGGCATATACGAGTAGTTGTTTTAATTTTATAGGATATTGATTAACGACTGAGAAGGTAAAACAAAGATTACAAAAATTATTAGAATATCTTTAAGTAAATGTTAGATAAATTTAGAGGAAATTATGACTCATCCAGTGATTGATTGGAGCCTTAGAAATACAAAAAATAAGAATGATAGAATTAAGTTACATGAGAATGTGATAGAAGCTTGTAAAGATTACGGAGCCTTTTATTTAAAAAATTCTATTACTAATGAATTGTTACAATCAGTTGAATGTGTTTCTCATGAATATTTTGCATTGTCTTTGGAAGATAAAATGAAAAATGACATTTCACAATCTTCTTGTCACAGAGGGTATTTTCCTGTGGGGTATGAAAATGCTAAGTATAGCAAACAAATGGATTTTAAAGAAGGATTTGATTTAGCTCTTGAGCTTTCACCAAGCGACCCAGATGTTTTAGCTAAAGTTCCTCTTCACGGTCCTAATGTCTGGCCAGAGAAGCCAATAAATTTTTGTGAAGTAGTAAAGCAATTTTACGATAATTTAAAAAAAATAGCAGAAGAATTGTGTGTGATAATATCTAATGCAATTGATTTGCCAGCAGATTATTTCTCTAAAATAACAACCAAGCCACTTGCTCAACTAAGACTTTTACACTACCCATATTCTACAGTACAACAGATTGGAGCAGGCGCTCACACCGATTACGGTATAATAACACTGTTGTGGCAAGATAATATAGGAGGATTAGAAGTTAAAACTTCTGATGGCAAGTGGAGTTCAGTTGTTCCAATCCCAGGGGCTATATTTTGCTTTATTGGAGATGCAGTTCAACGTGTAACTAATGACACGTTGAAAGCTACTGTACATCGCGTGATAAACAAAAAAAGATGCAATCGGTATTCTGCTGCATTTTTTTTTCTTCCAAATTATGATGCAATAATCGAACCACATCCTAAATTTTTAAAGGAAAAAAGTGCAAACTATTCTCCAATAACAATGGGTGATTATTTATCTAAAAGTTTTGACACCACCTTTTCTTATCGTAAATAATTAAGTAGGAGTATAAAATTATGCAACAAAAAAAATATGCACACGACATAATAATAATTGGCGGAGGAATAATTGCATACGCGGTTGCATGGGAATTAGCTAAAGATAATATTAATATAGCTATCATCAGAAAGAAACAAAGCGATATAGAAATGGCAACTTTGGCCGCTGGAGCAATGCTTGGAGCATTATCTGAAATTGATGATAAAATGGATGAAAGAAGTATTGTCGAATTTGAATTTCGTCTAAAGTCACAAGGTTTATTTCCTAACTGGCTTAGTGAAATAACAGAAGCTAGTGGTAAGAAAATATTTTGTTCGAAGGGAACTTTTATTGTTGGTAACGCTGCTGGTTGTAATGATAGAAAAATACTACACAATATAAAAGAATTTGCAGAAAGGTACAAATGTGATGCAAATTGGGTTGAACCAAAGGATATACCTGGTCTTAATCCTACTAATCGTTATATGCCAAGCTTATGTATTCATGCTCCACATGAAGACGCCGTATCACCTCAAGATCTTATGGAAGCTATGGAGATCATATTTAATAATTTTCCTAATGTTACTATTTACGATGATGAGGTAAAGTATATAGAGTCTGACACCCAACATCATTGGTCTATTATTGCTAAAAATAATATTTACTATGCTAATAAAATATCTATTTGTGCTGGATCTAATACTTTTAATTTTTTGTCAGAAGAGCAAAAGACACTAGGATGTTTTCCTGCATTATATTTTGGTAAAGGAGTAAGTACTGTGATTGAGACTGATATATTAGTACCAAGTACAATCCGAACTCCAAATAGAGCCTTCGCCTGTGGATCACATGTTGTACCACATCAAAATAAACGTTTATACTTAGGTGCAACTAATTTTTTTGGTGAGGATCATGTAAAAGAAAGGGGTATAGAAATTGGTGAGTTACATATACTTTTCGATCAAGCCATTCATCAAATTAATACTGGCTTTAGAACCGCTAAAATCATTGAACACCGCTTTGGGTACCGTCCTATCACTACATTACGTAAGCCATTAATTGGAAAAACTAAAATTCCTAATCTGTTTATTGGTACTGGAACCTATCGCAATGGAATAGTTATGGCTCCGCTGATAGGTCAATTGCTCTCTAAAGAGATCATAACAGGAGAAAAAAGTCAAAATAACCCTTATTCTCCATTGAACATACATATATCTGATGCGTCACCTAAATTTGAAGATGGAATTAAGTCAGGTATTGAAGATATTGTTGGAATCCTGCTAGAACCTAATGGTGTATTACCTTACAATCGTACTGAAGAACTCAAACAATTTCTTGCGGTACTTTTTAAATTAGCTGTTTCAGAACATGATTCTACAGGTCTGAGACAGCATATTAATGAACGTTGGTTGGCGGCTCCCTTGAATGAAACAATGAATAGACTTTTCTATGAAATACTACAATATAAAAATAATAAAATAGAATAACAATGTCTTATACTGATCTTATTGGTAATAAAAGTGACTTATGTAGTACTCTTATTCAAGCTTTAAATTTTTTAAAACAAAAACAATCTCTCCAAGAAGGTGAAATTAGATTTCCTGCTTGTTTATTGGAAAAAAATGCTACATCAGTTATACCTATTCCATCACGTCTATTTTATAGCTTTGCCGAGTCAGTTGATGGATATCATAATCAACGAAAAAAAAGTAATCTTGAGGTAGAATCATTATTATTAAGAGACTTCATTTCTTCTAAAAATAAACATCTACGTAATAAACATCTTCATATAATTGACGTAGGTGGAGGTGATGGAGTTAGAGGATACCACATTGCTAAGATGCTACAATCTTTTAGTATTAAAATACAGTACTACTGTATTGATGGTAGCAAAACCATGATAGATAAGAGTTGTGCTTTATTTAAATCCCATAATATTCCATGGATTGGATATCGTAGTAGATTTGAAGATTTTGCAAATATAAAGATAAAGAGAGCAAAAGATGATATTTTTCTAATTCTATTTCTTGATAACTACCTAAATTATACACCGCAAGACGTAAAGAATATTTTATCCCATAGTACCCTTACAGTAAATGATATTATTATTGTAGGTACTAAGACTCCAGATACTACTGTTGACAGTGCATTTCTTATTCAAGAATTTATTAAATACTCAGATGACAAAATGCGCATGGGGGTTTTTAAGGAACTCGGTTTTAAACGAAATGATCTTCTAGATTTTATGGTGTTTAATGAGAAAAATAGTCAAATTGAAATATACACTGCAATCAAATCTACAAGCAATATGGTAACAGGACTTCTACTGGAATGTGGGGATATTTTTTTATCAAATGTTGCTCGTAGACCCACACAAAAGTTATTCGTAAGTGAGCTTGAGGCATTTTATTCAGTAAGAGCTTTACACAATAAAAATATTGACAGGTATCAAACTATTGCTATTTGTACAAAAAAGAGAGCATAGGTAGATGAAATACGTATATCTTAATATTATTATATGCGTAATGGCATATGTTCTTTCTGACTTTGCTCGCAATATGAACGCAGTTCTTATGCCGTTTATGGCTCACGATCTCAATATTACAATCTCAAATTTAGGAATCATAACGTCTTTATTTTATTTAGCTTTTGTTGTGCTACAAATTCCATGTGGTATTGTTTTGGATCATGTCGGACCTCAAAAATTACAAATTTTTTTGTTACCATTATCTGCTTTAGGTGCTTTTATTTCTATAATATTTAATGATTTTTATATACTTGCTTTAGGTAGATTATTGATTGGAGCAGGTTTTTCTATGTGTCTGATTACTGCATTTAAAGTTGTGTTAACAACATTTCCTCAACATAAAATTCCTACTTTTAATGGTATAGTGGTTGCTTTTGGTGATTTTGGAGGAGCTCTTGCAACAACCCCGCTTATTATCATTACTTCAATTTTTGGGTGGAGGGTGGGCTATATTATATTATTCATTTTGTTAATTTTTCTTTGTGCGTATAGTATCTTTTTGTATAGAACTACTACAAACACAATACAAAATATAGAATCTAATATTTCTTCAACGCTAAAACAAAAATTAATGGCATCTAAACCCATTATTCTCTATATCCTTACTTCTCCAATATTTTGGCTTGCAACTATTACTCTCAGTGTCGCATCGGCTTATCAGGGATTTTGGGCTGTTTATTGGTTAAGAGAATATTGTAGTATAGAACACAACAATCTCTCAACTTACATGTTACAAATTAGTATTTCTACTATTTTGGGATCAATTATATTAGGTAAGTTGTCTGCTTTTCTTTTGAAAAGAAATTTTTTATTGGAACACGTAATAGCAGGGTTTGCATTAATATTTATTATTATACAATTTCTTATTTCAGAAATGTTTCCAAATTCTAAAATATTATGGATGTTATTTGCTTTTTTCGGTACTGGAGGTTTGCTATCTTATTCAATGCTAGGTGTTATTTCACCGAATAGTGCTGGTATTGCTAACTCTATTTTCAATATGCTAGCATATGGTTTATCATTTTGTACACAATTTGCTTTTGGAATATTGATTGATTATCTCAATATGAGTATACCTACTTTAGGTATACTAGAGGCAATTCACCTGACCTTCAGAATTTTTTTAACAATACAAAGTATTATATTTATTATTTATATAATTAAGGTGACATATATTAAACAATATTTAAGGATAAATAATAATAAACTCATGTATGGAAGGTGATGAAATTATGAATAAAATTGTTACTAAATTTAATATTGTTGGATCTGCTTTTGGTCATGGAGCTCAGATTTATACAACGCATAAGTCGCCTGACTACTTACGCTATATGTACAATTTAATTAATAAGTTAGGAGATCGTTTTCACTGGTATAGTACTATAGGTAATGAAAATATATTGGAAGAGAGAGAGATAGAGCTTAAGGGATATAACTATAATGCAGTGGTTACACATAATACTAAATTAGCTAACACCGTCTCTAATCTTGTGCTAAAAAATAATGAATTTTGTATTATAATTGGTGGCGATCATTCTTGTGGTATTGGTACATGGTCGGGTATTATCAAAGGACTAAACGCTAAAGATAATTTTGGGCTCATTTGGATAGATGCTCATATGGACGCCCACACATATGAAACCTCACCATCTAAATGCTACCATGGAATGCCTCTTGCAGTACTACTCGGTAAAGGTGATGAAGTTCTTTGTAAGATAGGTCTACATGGTCGTAAAATTAAACCAACTAATTTAGTACTCATAGGTATAAGATCTTTTGAAGATGGAGAAAAAAAATTACTTGAGGAAAATGGAGTAAAGATCTTTTATATGGATGATGTAAGATCATTGGGCATTCAAAGAGTATTTGAAGAAGCACTACAGATTATAACAAATAACACTCAAGAAGGGTTTGGTGTTTCAATAGACCTTGATGCTTTTGACCCAGAAGACACTCCAGGGGTTGGTAGTCCAGAACCAGATGGATTGAATTTTGAAGAAACAAGTCAGTATTTACCACTTTTATTTTCTTCTGAATATCTCAAATGTTTAGAAATCGTAGAATTCAATCCTGAGATTGATAAGGAAGACAAGACGGCAAACGTACTACATAAAATATTGAGTATTTTAGATAACACTGTAAGTTGATCAACAAGGCGTTCTTTACACATAGCTGTAGTGGCTTGCTTTCAAAAATGCACTGGCTTGCTTTCATCGATAATAACTGGCTCAAATTGATTGACTCTGAAAATTCATTTTGGCTCACTTTAATTGACTGTGAAATTATTGCGGCTCAGACTAATTGATTTTGTATTTTTTGTCGGCTCACTTTATTTGATCCTATAAAGTTAATAGCATTTCCAAAATTTAATCATAAAAGTTAATAAATTCTTATCTAATCGTAAAGAATAATTCGATAAAAACGCTCATTTAAAAAATAAAAATAATAAGTATAAAGTGCTTATCAATATCATAACAAATATTATATTACTTATAACGATATATGGTTTTCTTTGAATAGTCAATTTTACTCTAAATTCATGACCTATATTCATTAAATTATTGGGGAGTCTATTATGAGTAAAACAGTAACATATTTAAGAGTATCAACTATTGACCAAGATATTGAAAAAAACAAAGCTGCCATTTTAAATTTAGCAAATGGAAAGAACTTGAGTAAAGTGCACTTTACCTAAGTGCAAAGTAAATTTTATCAAAAATCCCAATAGGTATCTTCGGAAAAAGATTGATTTCATAGTAGCTTCATAGTATATTTCTAGTATAAAAATAGCTTATATAATAAAGCAAGTAGGTTAAACAATGTTACGTGATGAATTACACTTAAAAAAACATGAGATTGAATCTCTAGCTGCTTCATTTGGAGCCGAGAATTTAAGAATCTTTGGTTCAGTGGCGAGAGGCACAGAACGTGATGATAGCGATATAGATTTTTTGGTAAGCTTTCCCAAGGGCTATGATTTATTTAGTCAACGCCTGCCATTACAACAAGCGCTTAATGTGTTAACAGCAAGAACTATTGACCTTCTACCTGAACATGAAATTAATAAGCATTTGCGTGATAGCATAATACAAGAAGCAAAGCCTTTATGACTCAGAAAAGTGATTGGACGTTTTATGCTCTTCCTCCAATGACGTTGGTCGAAAGAAGCATGATAAACCCTGAAAGTCTAACCACAGATGAATATCAGCAAGCAATGGGTTTTTCGGCTGTTTTAACTGCGCTTCAAGATTATGCTTCTTCTGATGATAAAGTGGGTGTTGATTATGTAAGTAAATACTACGGTTATTTTTGTGAACGTTATCATAGCTATTCTTTTTTACCAGAAGGAGCCAAACCAAGCTTTCAGGTAGCAGCTTTTTCAACCTCTGATTCATTCATAGGTCAGGCATATATTATTGCAGGCTGTGCACAAGATTATTTTGATTTATAATTTATAATAATTTGCAGAAGTGGCTTGTAGAATAAAAATAAATTTTATAAACTTTCTGCGTTAAATAAATAGTAAGGTATATGCTATGCTCAAGAAAATCAACGTAGCTTCGATTGCTCCAGGAAATTTGTACAGGGAAGGGCAGTTGGAATATTTTAAGCATAATTTACTGGATTTGCAGAACGAACTTGAAGATGAATTGCGTTTAACTAGAAAGTATCTCAAGCAAGAAGATTTAAATGATGCTGACTTATATGATCGTGCAAGTAGGGAAATTAACCTCACAAGTGAGCTTAGCAAAAAAAACAGAAGAACTTGATCTATAAAATTGACCAGGCATTGGAAAGCATGGAGCAGGGGGCATATGAGTTTTGTATTGAAACAGAGGAGTCAATTGGTGTCGAGCGTTTAGAAGTGTAAGAAAGGCGTGAAAAACATAAAGGCTTGTTGTAAAAAGTAAAATGGCCATGGGGCGTGATGGTGAGGGTAAAACTTTTGCCTATTTAAAAAAGTTGATATGATCCTGTGCTGAATGCTTTACAGCAGTGGTGATAAATCCATACTGGATGTCCGGCAAACTCATCTTATAAGCTTCTGGACAATTTTCCTTAAAGTTCTATCATTATAGCAGTGCCGAGTTTACGTTTTATCCACAAAATACTATCTTAAAATGATTAGTGAATGTAGTTTTCAGTAATTAATATGATAAAAAAGAGGTCTAGCTATGATAAATGAGATGACAGAAATGCCTGTTGAAGGGTTGCTAGAATTACCAGATTGTGCTCCAACAAAAGTATTGCCACAAGATTTAGGAAACGCAATAATTGGAAAAGAGATACAAAAACATTATGCAAGCACCTTATTAGAAATAAAGGATAATGAGGTTATTGTGCCTGAGTTATTTGCAAAAGAATCAAATAATGAGATTTTACTAATGAAAGCGGAGTTTGTCCGTAAAGTTATAGGTCTCTTAAGTGAAAATGATATATGTGATAAAATAGGAATAAAATTTATAGCAAGAGCATATGCTGATGCTTGTTCAATTGATAATAATGAGTTCTGGACAGAGCTTTGTAAAGAGATAAAAAAATCAAAATCAGCTGTAGCAAAGTTAGCTATTCTCTACGATTATACGTATAAAACAACACATTTATAGACATTGTATTCTCCAATAGTACCATTGAGAGTTGTAACTAGATATTCTCTATGCTCTACTCTTAATTGCAGGCACTATTGATATGTCTGAAGATTGCGCATAGCGCTGATCATAATATTGTAGAGCTGAATTAATTGCTTTTGCATTTCTATAATTAACATCCGCTCCTGAATTGATCGCTTCCTTTATCACGCCAATGTCGCAAAGTTGAGCACCTCTTATAAGTTTTTCATTTTGAGCTAATATTTTGTTATAAAAAGACATAAAATCCATGCTATATGAAAATAGTTATAAATTATAAATCAAAATAATCTTGAAGCACAGTTAAAACAGCTGAAAACCCATTACTTGCTGATATTCATCTGTGGTTAGACTTTTAGGGTTTATCATGCTTCTTTCGACCAACGTCATTGGAGGAATTGAAGTGCTTGTAATAGCTAAAGTTGACGAAATTTGTAAAGTCATAATGATAACTTTTTATACATAGTAACTTAATTCATTTTTCTTTTTGGCAAAGATAATTCTTCCGTTAATACTTTAATTGCTAACTCAGTATCATCCATAAGCATAATATTCTCTATTGTATTTTTACTCATGTAATCAGCCATTTCTAAAGAGTCTTGGTTGATTTTAGAAAGTTTTTCCAGCACCTGAGTTAATTTTAACACTTCTTGTTTTTCAAAATTATTTTTAACTTCCTCATTCCACTTAAAAACTTGTTCTTCATATAATGTAATATATTCTCTTTGCTCAGTTAAAACTTTTTTCATTCTATTAACAAGTTCATTATTCATGCTACCAGGTTTTTCTTTGGCTTTTTTAAATATTTTATATTGCTTTTCAGCATCGTTTAATTGATTAAGTATATACTTGCCTATCGTTCCTATATCCTTAATCGGATACCATATTCTTTCATTATCCATAGATTTATATCCATATAAAATTATTCTAATATATTATCTATTATTTCTTCAATATCAATACTTGCTATCTAGCGTCAAGTAAATATTCTGTCAATAATTAGTTACTTTGGATTTTTATCAGGAAGGTTCATCTTGATTAGGACTTATATTGCTTGCCATAAATCTTCGTATATATTAAAATATTCACCTAATAAATGCAAAGTTTCATTTTTTTCTTCTAACTGGCGTAGGAATGTTTCAATTCGTTCTGCTAAAGGTTTTTCAATTGTAGAAATAATAGCCTCTTCATGACTTTTTACTTGCAGTTCAATAGCTTTATATACAGACTCCTGGAATGCTTTAATACAGTCATAGATTTCTTGTTCAGGAGTGTTATTAAAATGTTGCATAACTACCGA
>CAMDPW010000020.1 GCA_945905715.1 Rickettsia typhi | reverse complement strand
TAGTACAATAGTTGTAAATCCTATGGCTTCAGCTAATCCCAAAGCTTGACTAATCATACCAGCTTTACCGTCAGTAACAACCCAGCAAGTTTTAGGTCGAGTTTTAACATTAGTCATTGAAAATCTCTGTACAATTCATTGTTGTTTGATTAATACTTATATAAAGTATTTTTTAAATCATTTGAATCAATATTATGATTACAACTAAAAAAAAGGCAAAATCTCTTCCTGAAGAGTTACGTTACATTAATTACAATCAATTTACTTATACAAAATTGGAAACTAAACCATTTGAATATATGGTAGTATCTGAGTTTATAACTAAACACACTCTAGATGCAGTAATTGATGATTTTCCAGCTATTAAAGTTGGTGGTAGTTTTCCTTTGGATATTGTTAAGTGTGGTAAGGAATTTTTAGGATTTATTGAAGAATTGAAAGGAGATAGCTTTAGAAAAGCTGTTGAAGAGAAATTTACCGTAAGTCTTATTAATAGACCTGTAATGATTACAGCCAGAGGGCAATGCGGCAATAATGATGGTAAAATACATATAGATTCAAAAGGCAAAATAATCACTGTTTTAGTATATTTAAATAAAAAATGGGATATTGAAGGTGGAAAATTACGCTTACTTAGTAACAGATATAATTTGGAGAATTATGTTGTTGAAGTGACTCCACTTGCCGGTACTCTCATTATATTTAAATGCTGTGACCATGCGTGGCATGGACATAAGAAATTTATAGGAGAAAGGCAATCAATACAGCTTAATTGGGTAATAGATAGTAGTTACCTAGAAAAAGAACGTATCAGGCATAAAATTAGCGCACTATTCAAAAAGATAAAGAGTTTTTTTAAGTCGTAATTGAATTTTAAAATACTATTATGTATAGACTAATTTAAGTTAGTCTTGATATAGAGGTAGTATATGGTATCAGCAAAACCTACTAATAAAAAAAGAGTTGTATCTATAAAAGCAGTGTCTTATAAAAAGAGACCGTCAGCACTTGATGAAGACGTAAAAACAGATACAGGAAGTGATAATGCAAGTTTAGAAAAAGCATACATTCATGAAGTACTAGGTAATTTAAACAAGATGAGTAAATTCTATTCTGATATTTTTTTAAACATACTTAACAGCAATAGTGATTTGTAATATAATGAATACCAAACAACTACATTCATGCAGTCTGTTTCTGATTTGATTCATGCTGAAGAGAAGTATATTAGATTTCAATTAGATAATAGTGCGTATTATGTAATAAAATCAGCTGAATTAATGAGCAACATTAATGAGCAGGTAGCAAGTTCAATTTGTTTTAATTTTCATTTTCTTAATTCAAGAATTAGAGGATATCTCAATATTTATAAGCCTAAACATTAGTTTTATTTATTTTTTAATTTTTTATTGAATCTTTAGTTTTCCAGAACTGTTATAATAAATTATTGTGTAGATTCATTACAAATAAAATTAATTACAATTTTTTCAATTTTATGTTTGACAAAGCTCTGTTCTAATAATATAACACAATCTTACTGTAAGTTTGATTCGTAATTTGATTTACAGTTTGCTGTTTAAAATTGTGAATAAAATCTGCAAAAACCGCGCTTGATTGAAATATATCAAGTGTTTGAGTTGATATTGATAGTGCAGTTTTAACACTGTATATGCAATCTCAAGTCTTAGTAAAAATTATATATAAAAAGAGCATTTGGTGGATGCCTTGGCGTTAGTAGGCGATGAAGGACGTAGTACGCTGCGATAAGCTTCGGGAAGATGCGAACAATCTGTGATCCGAAGATCTCCGAATGGGGAAACCCACTTAATTTATTAAGTATCTTATAGTGAATACATAGCTATATGAAGCGAACCCAGTGAACTGAAATATCTAAGTAGCTGGAGGAAAGGAAATCAAAGAGACTCCGTTAGTAGTGACGAGCGAACGCGGACCAGGCCAGTAATTTAAATATTAAAATTAGAATAACTTGGAAAGGTTAGCCATAGTAGGTGATAGCCCTGTATAAGTAAATAATATTTAGATTCTTGAGTAGGGCGGGACACGTGAAATCCTGTCTGAACATGGGGGGACCATCCTCCAAGCCTAAGTACTCACTAACGACCGATAGTGAACTAGTACCGTGAGGGAAAGGTGAAAAGTACCCCGATAAGGGGAGTGAAATAGTATCTGAAACCAAATGCTTACAAGCAGTCGGAGCGACAGCCTTATTTCGGTAAGGTTAGTTGTGACGGCGTACCTCTTGTATAATGGGTCAGCGAGTTAGTTTGTCGAGCAAGCTTAAGTTGTTAAACGTAGGCGTAGCGAAAGCGAGTTTTAAAAGAGCGATAAGTTCGATGAATTAGACCCGAAACCGGGTGATCTAGCCATGGTCAGGCTGAAGGTACAGTAACATGTACTGGAGGGCCGAACCCACTACTGTTGAAAAAGTAGGGGATGAATTGTGGCTAGGGGTGAAAGGCCAATCAAACTCGGAAATAGCTGGTTCTCCGCGAAATCTATTTAGGTAGAGCGTCGTATATTACTATTGGGGGTAGAGCACTGGATAGGCTAGGGGGGCTCAAAACCCTACCAAACCTAACTAAACTCCGAATACCAATAAGTATTAGTACGGCAGACAGACTATGGGTGATAAGGTCCGTAGTCGAGAGGGAAAGAGCCCAGACTGCCATCTAAGGTCCCTAAATCATAGCTAAGTGTGAAAGGATGTAAGAAAACCAAAACAACTAGGAGGTTGGCTTAGAAGCAGCCATCCTTTAAAGAAAGCGTAATAGCTCACTAGTCTAAATAAGTTTTCTTGCGCCAACAATGTATCGGGGCTAAAGCTATGTACCGAAGATGCAGGTGTATACGCAAGTATATGCGGTAGCGGAGCGTTCTGTAAGTCTGTGAAGATAGTTCGTAAGGGCTGTTGGAGATATCAGAAGTGAGAATGCTGACATGAGTAGCGACAAAAAATGTGAAAAACATTTTCGCCGAAAGTCCAAGGGTTCCTGCGTAAAGCTAATCTGCGCAGGGTTAGTCGGCCCCTAAGGTGAGGTCGAAAGGCGTAATCGATGGGAATCAGGTTAATATTCCTGAACCTGTAGGTAGTGACGAAGGCTGCAATTTGTACATGCTTATTGGATTGTGTGTGCGAAGAAGGACTTCCAGGAAATAACTCCTACATTAAAGACCGTACCCTAAACCGACACAGGTGGACAGGTAGAGTATACTAAGGCGCTTGAGAGAACGATACTGAAGGAACTAGGCAAATTGTATCTGTAACTTCGGGAGAAAGATAGCCATTTTTAGGGCAACCTAGAAATGGTGGCACATAGCAGGGGGTAGCGACTGTTTATTAAAAACACAGGGCTCTGCAAAGTCGATAAGACGATGTATAGGGTCTGACGCCTGCCCAGTGCCGGAAGGTTAAAAGGAGAGGTGCAAGCTTTGAATTGAAGCCCCGGTGAACGGCGGCCGTAACTATGACGGTCCTAAGGTAGCGAAATTCCTTGTCGGGTAAGTTCCGACCCGCACGAATGGCGTAACGACTTCCCCACTGTCTCCAGTATCGACTCAGCGAAATTGAATTCTCCGTGAAGATGCGGAGTACCCGCGGTTAGACGGAAAGACCCCGTGCACCTTTACTACAACTTTGCAGTGGTATTAGAGGTTTGATGTGTAGGATAGGTGGGAGACTTTGAAGTAGTGGCGCTAGCCATTATGGAGTCGTCCTTGAAATACCACCCTTTACACCTTTGATATCTAACCATGACCCATGAAACTGGGTTTGGGACCATGCATGGTGGGTAGTTTGACTGGGGCGGTCGCCTCCCAAAGAGTAACGGAGGCGCGCGATGGTAAGCTCAAGCTGGTCAGAAATCAGCTAGTAGAGTGTAATGGCATAAGCTTGCCTGACTGTGAGGCTGACAAGCCAAACAGAGACGAAAGTCGGTCATAGTGATCCGGTGGTTTCCACATGGAAGGGCCATCGCTCAACGAATAAAAGGTACGCCGGGGATAACAGGCTGATGATTTCCAAGAGTCCATATCGACGAAATCGTTTGGCACCTCGATGTCGGCTCATCACATCCTGGGGCTGGAGAAGGTCCCAAGGGTTCGGCTGTTCGCCGATTAAAGTGGTACGTGAGCTGGGTTTAGAACGTCGCGAGACAGTTCGGTCCCTATCTGCCGTGGGTGTAAGGAAATTTGCGAGGATCTGCCTTTAGTACGAGAGGACCAAGGTGGACGTACCTCTAGTGCGCCAGTTGTCACGCCAGTGGCATCGCTGGGTAGCCATGTACGGACGGAATAACCGCTGAAAGCATCTAAGCGGGAAACCCACCTCAAAACTAGATTTCCCCATCAGAGCCGTGATAGACCATCACGTTGATAGGCTAGGTGTGTAAGCATGGTAACATGTGTAGCTAACTAGTACTAATAGCTCGATTGATTTAATTTTTTCTATGACTTATTGCATATGCAGCGTTAATGCTGCATGAGAATTCTTCTCAAACTGGTTTTGCAGATTTTATTTACTACAGTTAAAGACATATATAAATGTTTGCTTAATTGGCTTGGTGGCTATAGCGCATGGGAACCACACGATCCCATCCCGAACTCGAACGTGAAAACGTGCAGCGCTGATGGTACTGCGTCTTAAGACGTGGGAGAGTAAGTTACTGCCAAGCCTATTAAGCAAACATTTTTTAATGTTTATACGAACTAATTTTCATGCGCTTATTAGTAAATGTTATATAAAAACAGTTGTTTTTACAAATAAGACTGCAACTACAAAATTTAAATAAACAAATCTAGTTTACACTAAATTATACTCATATCTAGAGAATGTTGGTGCTGGATTAGAGTGAATGATTTTCTATCAATAAATTGCCATATCTAACTAAGTATGCAGTTTATAATTTGCATTATAAGGTCGCTTTTATAAGCGAGATCGTTACCTTCTTATGTTCTGAAAGTGAAGTTTTATTTAGTAAATCAACAGTAAATTTAACAGCTGCATAACTGCGATCAATGCGACTAGTTAAGTATTTTATTACTTCTTCACTAACTATTATCTGCTGATCAGAAAAGCTCTTAACCAACATTTGTTCAATTAATTTGTCATCAGGTGAGGTAATTTCATAAGCCATAAATGATTGCAGGCGGGAACGTAGGTCTGGAATAATAATGGGCAAGTCACGAAGCTTGCATTTTACTGTAATCAAAAGATATTTCTTGTTTTCTATAATGTAATTTAGAAAAAGTAATAGAACTTTCTCATTTACTAAAAATTGCTCAATATCATCAATGATGTAACTAGATATATCTTTATGATATAAAAAATGCTCCATATCTTTTAAAGTTACTAGATGCGCTAAAGATTTGGTTTTCCAGATATATGCTAAATGAGTTTTACCAGAACCAGCTGGACCATAAATACATGTAATATTAGAAAAAATACTTCCATACCAATGAGGCCAGGAGCTAATCCATTTTACAGCTATGAAATTAGAAGAAGATTCAATGAAGTCTTCTTCTAAAAAACTAAGATCTTTTTTTAAATTTAGAGTATATTGGCGCAAATGATACCTCTGGCCTAGTTTTTTATCTTTTTTGATACTCGCACTAAATAGATATTACTGCAATAGTATTGCTCAAGAGCAAATCTTACAAGTACGTTTAGTACTGCAGCACAGGGTATTGCAGATAATATACCAACAAAGCCAAAAGTACTTGCACCTGCTAACAAAGCAAAAATGAGCCAAACCGGATGTAGGCCAATTTTATTTCCTATTAATTTAGGGGATAAAGTATTTTCAATGCCGCTACCCAAGGCGAACACCGAAACGACTAGCAATACTTTATTTAAGGCAAAATACTGGAGATACGTTACTAATAATGCGCAAATAAATCCACTTAAAAAACCAACAAAAGGAATGAAAGCTAAAATTCCAGTGGTGATACCAATAAAGGCGCTAAAATTAATATCAACCAAGCCTAAGCCAATAGTATAGTAAGTTGCTAGTACTAAACAGACGTTTAATTGTCCACGTATAAAGCCAGACAAAGCATTATTGATTCGAGATATAAGAATTTTAAAATTTTGCTTGTACTCTTGAGGAATAATTTTAGTAATATTTTGATGAATCTTTTGCCAATCTCTTATTAGATAAAAGGTAATAAATGGCACCAAAAAAATCATTGAAATTGTGTTGATAACCGCTCTTCCTGATTGCCATATATGATCGATGGAACTAGCAGTATATTGAAATAATAAGGTAAATATGTTGTTCAGGTTATCTTCTACCTTAGAAATATAGCTAGGCTCAATCAAATTTATGTAATTGACAATAAAAGGTATAATAGTTAGTTTTATGTATGCTTTGTATTTTGGAATTTGTTGAATGAAGTTTTGGATTTGATCAAAAATCAAAGGTACCAGGATTAACCATAACGATACCAAGAAAAGAATGATAACTATAATTATCATTAATGAACTAACCGTTCGGTTGAGATTCAACCTCGTTTCTAGTTGATTAACAACTGGCGCAAAGAAATATGAAAAAATAAATGACATTATAAATGGCATTAAAATATCGTTTACTGTATAAAAGAAAAAACCTATTAGAATGATAGCTATTAGCCAAAATAAAATTTTAGTGTTCTTCATAATAATTATCTATAAAATGAGCATTACAACGTGGATGATTGTAGCAAATATTACGCCTTATTGAAATAACATTATGCTTTATAAAGATTTTGTTAAATCCATTGAGATTTTGGGACCATATGAAATTCAACCAATCATAGCAATAGGGGTGTCTGGCGGTATCGATTCTTTGGCACTGGCTTTTCTAGCAAATGAGTGGATACGTACAATAAATGGCACGATTATTGCGCTTACAGTGAATCATAATTTGCGAATTGAGGCAACCGAAGAAGCAAAAGCGGTTGGTATTATTTTGCAGGCAAATGGTATCGAGCATCGCGTACTAGATTGGCAGCATGACAAAATTACTAGTAATATTCAGGAATTAGCAAGAGAGGCAAGAATCAGATTACTTACTCAATGGTGTCAGCAGAAGAATGTTTTACATCTAATGATGGCGCATCATGCGCAAGATCAAGCTGAAACTGTTTTGATGCAAATGTGCAGAGGCTCAGGTGTTAATGGTTTAAGCGGTATGTCGGCGGTTAATATTGTTAACAAAGTTAGAGTTTTGCGGCCTTTGCTTAACGTTCCCAAGAGTCAACTAAAGAGAGCGCTATTAAAATATAGCGATAGTTGGATTGAAGATTTATCAAATTCTAACCCAAAATTCATGAGAAGTGTAGCGCGTCAGGCTTTAAAATCAAAAAGTTTGTTGCAATTAGTGAATGTTAAGCAAAATAAGCAGGAAATGCTTATTATGAGATTCAGCTTATTAAGCTATAATCTAGGTCGAGCACGTGCTTGTATTGAAAAAATTTCTGCACAAAATATGGCAATGATAGTTAAAATCTATCCACAAGGATACTTGCTGATAGACTATAATGGGTTACTGAAACTGCAGGAAGAAATAGCTTTGAACATATTGGCATCATGTTTAACAACTATATCTTTGCACCATACTAAAAGACCAAGATTTCATTCTATTTTACGAATCTGGGAGCAGTTAAAGCTAGAGCAGTCCAAGTTTTTTACATTGTGGGGTTGCATAATCAAAGCGAATCGTAATAAAAATGTTATTGAAATTTGTCCAGAGAGACAAAAAAACAATAATATTTCATTTCTACCTGCTATTGCTCTTGCGCAAAAGCAGTTTGATTACTAAATGATTTAAGTATACTTGAAAACTATTGAGCTTTCTGCGCAATATCGATTAGTATAACACAAAGAAATAATTTTAGTTTTAGGTGAATAAATTTATGAATTATAGAAAAAATCTTTTAATTTGGGTAGGAATAGCGGCGATGTTATTTTTAGCATTTGATTATTTCGGTAACACAAATTATTCAAAGAAAACCAGCTTACCATTTTCTGAGTTTTTACGTAAAATTGAGGAAAATCAAGTTACCAACGTATTGATACAAGGCAGAGCTATTGAAGGTCATTTTTCTGACGGGACTGGTTTTTCTACTTATTCGCCAGAATATCCAGGACTTGTAGATCAACTAAGGCAATATGACGTTACAATTAGAGCTGAGCCTGTTGAGAGTAAGGTGAATTCATTCTTGGGTATAATATTATCATGGTTTCCAATGTTAATTTTGATTGGAGTATGGATTTTTTTCATGCGACAAATGCAGGGTGGAGCTGGCAAAGCCATGGGTTTTGGTAAATCTAAAGCTAAGTTGATGGGTGAAAAATTAGAAAAAGTTACTTTTAAAGATGTGGCCGGCATAGATGAAGCTACAGAAGAACTAGAGGAAATTGTAGAGTTTTTGAAAAGTCCTGCTAAGTTTCAAGCGTTAGGTGGTAGAATACCAAAAGGATGCCTGTTGATTGGTTCGCCAGGTACAGGTAAAACTTTAATAGCGCGGGCAGTAGCTGGTGAGGCTAATGTACCATTTTTTACAATTTCAGGTTCTGACTTTGTTGAAATGTTTGTAGGAGTTGGCGCAAGTAGAGTACGTGATATGTTTGAACAAGGTAAAAAACACGCACCTTGCATTATTTTTATAGATGAAATTGATGCCGTTGGACGTCATCGTGGCATCGGTCTTGGAGGCGGAAATGATGAAAGAGAACAAACACTGAACCAATTGCTTGTTGAAATGGATGGATTTGAAGCTAATGAGAGTGTTATTATTATTGCCGCAACTAATAGACCTGACGTTCTTGATCCAGCGCTGCTTCGTCCCGGTAGGTTTGATCGACAAATTATGGTGTCGTTGCCTGATATTAATGGTCGTGAGCAAATATTAAATGTCCATCTTAAAAAAGTAGTTATAGCACCAGAAGTTGACGCGCGTATAATTGCTCGTAGTACTCCTGGTTGTTCAGGAGCTGATCTGGCAAATATTATCAATGAAGCTGCATTATTGGCAGCTAGAGCAAATAAAAAGATCATCTTAATGAAAGAGCTCGAAGAAGCTAAAGATAAAGTAATGATGGGTCCAGCGCGAAAATCAATGATTATGAGCGATGATGAGAAAAGACTTACAGCCTATCATGAAGGTGGTCATGCATTAGTTTCTCTCTATAGCCCTGAATCCGATCCAATCCATAAGGCAACTATAATACCACGAGGCAGAGCATTAGGTTTTGTACTAAGATTGCCTGAAACAGATCAATTTTCGATTACTAGAACTAAACTCAAATCAGATATTGCAGTGTGTATGGGTGGACGCGTAGCTGAAGAAATAATTTTTGGTTACGATAAAGTTACAAGTGGTGCTACCTCAGACATAAAGCAGGCTACTAAACTAGCGCGTTCAATGGTAAGAGAATGTGGCATGAGCGATGATGTTGGGCCAATTTTTTATGGTAGTGATAGCGCTGATATGTATTCTAATCAAAATTCACACAAACTCTACTCTTCTAAAACTGAGGATCAAATTGATTTTGAAGTCAAATTAGTTGTAGAAGAAGGATATAGTGCGGCTAAGAAAATTATTTCTGAGCACGGAGATCAATTGCACGCTATCGCTAAGGCTCTATTAGCAAAAGAAACATTGAGTGGACAAGAAATAAGGGAGTTAGTTGGTATGTCAAAACATGTTGTAAAAGATTCCAAACCAACGAAAAAAAAAATAACAAAGCAAGTAGTTGAGCAAACACAGGACAAGCTAGATGGTAAGTAAGACATTCTTCGGTACTGATGGCATTAGAGGCACTGCTAATAAAGGAATAATGACCGCTGAGATTGCTTTAAAGCTTGGTATGGCAGCCGGAACTTTGTTTAAGCGCGGAGAGCATAGGCACCTGGTTATTATTGGTAAAGATACTAGATTATCTGGCTATCTACTTGAGCCTGCAATTACTTCTGGCCTAGTATCAGTAGGCATGGATGTGTTGTTAGTGGGACCAATGCCAACGCCTGCTATTGCTATGCTAACCAAATCTTTGCGTGCTGATATTGGTGTAATGATTTCTGCTTCTCATAATCCTTACTATGATAATGGTATAAAAATTTTTGGTCCAGATGGTTTCAAGCTCAACGATCAAACCGAGTTTGCAATTGAAGAGTTAATGCTTAACTATCCTACAAGCATAGATTTCGCTGATTCGCATTACTTAGGACGAGTAAAAAGACTTGATGATGCGCCAGGCAGATATGTGGAATATGTGAAAAACAGTTTTCCTAAAGGTAAAAAATTAAGCGACTTTAAAATCGTAGTAGATAGCGCAAACGGTGCAGCTTATCATATTGTTGAAAAGATTTTCTGGGAACTTGGAGCAGAAGTAATAAGTATTGGTAGCAATCCAGATGGTTTTAATATTAATACTAACTGTGGCTCGCAACATCCACAAGCTGCGATTAATGCGGTACTAGAGCATAAAGCAGATATTGGCATAGTTTTAGACGGTGATGCAGATCGATTAGTGATAATTGATGAAAAAGGGTCAGTTGTTGACGGTGACCAGATTTTAGCAGCGATTGCTACACACATGCATAAGCGTAATTTGTTGATTGGTAACACGGTTGTAAGTACTTATATGTCTAACTTAGGCCTAGAAGATTACTTAAAAAGTAAAGATATTGCTCTGATTAGAACTAATATTGGTGATAGATATGTTGCAGACGTAATGCATAAGATGGGTTGTAATCTTGGAGGGGAGCAGTCAGGTCATATTATTCTTTCAGACTACTCCGCAACTGGTGACGGTATAATTGCTGCATTGGCTGTGCTTGATTATATCATTGATTGCGGTAGTGGACAAGTATCACACATTATTCGTTGTTTCGAACCTGTACCTCAAATACTACGTAATGTTAAGTATAATCCAAAAATTAGCAATATCTTGGAGCAACAGAATATTATAGACAAAATTCATGAGTATGAAACGCAATTAAAAGACCAGGGGAGGATTTTGGTACGCAAATCAGGTACCGAGCCTATTATCAGAATCATGGTGGAATGCGCTAACAAGAAGTTGATTCAGGAAATTGTTGTCTCGATGGAATTGGAGATTAATAGAGCTACTTAATTTGTTTATTACTTTCAATGCTCTAGCCTTTTAGCGCGGTTTGTTGTGTAAGCTCAATCTTATCACGGATTTTAGCAGCCTTTTCAAATTCCAGGTTACTGGCGTGGGTTATCATTTGTTTTTTTTAAGCCGCTTCATTACTTTATCAATATTTTCTATAGTAAGTTTGGTAGATGGATCATTAAGTAGTGTTAGTGCGTCATCTTTTTCATTTACTATAGTAAAAACAGAGTTGAGTGATTTGTATATGGTTTGAGGGATTATGTCATGTTCTTTATTGTATTCTAGTTGTATATGGCGACGACGCTCAGTTTCTGATAATGCTTTTGCCATTGATTTAGTTATTATATTGGCATACATGATCACTGTACCTTCAGCGTTTCTCGCAGCGCGACCAATAGTTTGGACTAAAGAAGTTGCAGAACGCAAAAAACCTTCTTTATCAGCATCTAAAATCGCTACCAAAGCACATTCCGGGACGTCTAAGCCTTCACGTAGTAAATTAATTCCAACAATCACATCAATTTCACCGCGTCGTAATTTGGAAATAATCTCTATTCTATCAAAGGTTTGAATTTCAGAATGCAAATAAGATACTTGTACTCCAAATTCTTGAAAATATTTAGTTAGTTCTTCAGCCATTTTTTTACTGAGAGTAGTGACCAACACTCTCTGTTTAGCTTTAACGCATTTTTGTATTTCATGAAGTAAATCATCAACTTGATTCGTTGCTGGGCGGACCTTACATATTGGATCAATTAATCCAGTAGGACGAATAATTTGCTCAACTACTTCTCCATCTACTTGTTCAATTTCGTATGTAGCAGGGGTAGCTGAAACAAAAATTGTTTGTGGTCGTATTTGTTCCCATTCCTCAAATTTTAATGGACGATTATCTAAGGCTGAAGGTAAACGAAAACCATATTCCACCAGAGTACTTTTACGTGCACGATCAGCATTATACATGCTATGTATCTGTGGGACGGTGACATGGCTTTCGTCAATAAATAATAGAGCATCTTTGGGTAAATAACAAAATAGAGTAGGTGGAGATTTACCAGGCGCACTACCAGTTAAGAATCTGCTATAGTTTTCAATTCCTTTACATGAACCAGTTTCTAACATCATTTCGATATCAAATTCAGTGCGTTGTAGTATTCTTTGTGCTTCAACTAATTTATTTAATTTGTACAATTCTTCTAAATGCGCCTTTAACTCAATTTTTATTTGCGCAATAGCGCTTATGATTACTGAGCGCGGGGTAACATAATGACTACTGGCGTAGATTATCGCTTGATCTATGATGGCAATTCTATTGCTAGTTATAGATTCAAATTCAATAATACGGTAAATTTCATCGCCAAAAAATTCTATTTTCCAACCTTTGTCGGCATAATGTACTGGAAATATATCAACTATATCACCACGCACACGAAAATGTCCGCGAGTAAAATCAATATCATTACGTTCATAACAAAGGTTAATAAGAGAGCTTACTAACTTATCGCGCTTTATTTTCATGCCTTTATGTAGTCTGATTACCATAGAATAATATAATTCAGGCGAGCCCAGACCATAAATGCACGAAACTGAAGAAACAATTACGACGTCTTGACGCTCAAGCAAGGAACGAGTGGCAGAATGTCGCATTAAGTCGATTTGCTCGTTAATAGAAGAATCTTTCTCGATGTAGATATCAGTTTTTGGAATATAAGCTTCTGGTTGATAATAATCATAATAGGAAACAAAATATTCAACCGCGTTATTAGGGAAAAACATCTTCATTTCACTATAAAGCTGAGCAGCCAAGGTTTTATTAGGTGCCATGATTAAAGCGGATTTGCCTGTGCGCTGGATAATATGGGCCATAGAAAATGTTTTACCAGAACCAGTAACACCTAACAGCACCTGATCACGTTTGTTTTGCATGATGCCATTTACTAACTTCTCCACTGCTTGGGGTTGATCACCAGCTAGATTAAATGGTGAATAAATTTGAAAAGGAGTTTGTATCATTATTTCTATCTATTGCGCTCTGTATCTATCATAGATACGATAGCTGGAATAATCAATAACTGAGGAGTTATAGAGTAAAAAATAGTAATATACCCAATCTTAGCAGCTATTCAAAATTAATTGCATGGAGTTTCAAGATATTAGCGCTGCATGCAATCAAGCTCAATCTTTAACATTAATGTGCCCAATCTGGCAGGGCAAGCATTTGCTACGAAATATTGATTGATGGACATTATTAATGGTGTTATGGAGATTTTTCTAGTACTAATATTAATGAACTAAATTCATTGCTTAGTTAAAAATAGAGCTACCAATGCGTAATTCTGTACTGCCAAACTCAATGGCAGTAGCGTAGTCTTGACTCATACCCATGCTAATTTTATTCAAATTGTTACGTTTAGCAATTTCTCTTAGTAAAGCAAAAAAAGGAAATGCAGGTTGGTTAATTGGAGCTATACACATTATGCCTACAATACTTAATTTCAGATCATGCTTACAAGCCCGAATAAACTGATCTACTTCAAGTGGGCTTATTCCTGACTTTTGTGGTTCTAGCCCTATATTTACTTGGACATACAATTCGCAAGTCTTGTTTTGTTTAATCATTTCTTGCTGTAGAGCTGAAGCAAGTTTAAATCTATCAATACTCTCAATAACATCAAATAATGCTACTGCTTGAGATACTTTATTAGTTTGTAAAGCGCCAATCATATGTAATTTTATTCCTGTATAAGATAATTTTAATGTAGGCCATTTGCTAATGGCTTCTTGTATTCTATTCTCACCAAATAGCAGGTGACCAAGTATTAATAACTCATGGATCTTCTTAGGAGACTGATTCTTAGTTACAATTACAAGTTGTGGCGAGTTTTTACTAGCTAGACGAGGAAGTTGTTGAGAATAATGCTTAAATAGAATGTCAGTCTCTTTAGCTATTTTTAGAAATTTTATCATTGTATTCATGCAAATTTTTAATAAATTGTTAAAAAATTATACGACAATTATACAACAAAACTTAATTAATACAGTGTTATAAGCGTTGTATAAAAACCTAAATCCTTGCACGTAATAGAATCCATAATATATACTTCCCTGTTAGATAGCTATAAGTTATCTATAAACTTTGGAGTGTAGCTTAAAATTCAGAGATAATGGAACTTAAACTAAAAAACAGGAAGGCAAGTATGAAAAATTTATTATTAACAACAACAGCATTGGCTACTTTGTTCGCGGGCGTTGCTATGGGCGCTAGTGTAACGAATGACGCTTTAACAGTAACTCTTGGCGGCGAACTTGAAACGCAGGCTGGATTTAGAAGTCAAGGCGCTAAATATACTAAAGCTACTGCTGAAGGACTAAACGCTCAAAAGCAAAGTGGCAATGCATCAAGTACAGTGTTTAAACGTGGTCTTACACCAGGTAATGATAATGTTGCGTTTGACACCGTGACCGCAATTCATGCGACAGTAAAAGGCAAAACAGAATTCGGCACACTTTACGGTGCGCAGATTGGCATTCAAGCAACTAACCTTAGTAAATTACCTGCTGGTCAAAACGGATTAGATAGAACATTTCTGTTTGTAGAAAATGAGATGGGTCGTGTTGAATTAGGCTCAAATGACGGTGTTGGTGGTACTATGAGAATCGGTGCTGATAGCATCGCTCGTGCTACTGGTGGTATTGATGGCCAATGGAGTAATTATGTTCAATTGGATACATTCCAAGATACTGGAGCCAACCCATATACCCAACCTGCTGTACAGTCAATGAATAATTTTATTACAGCGCCTACTTTATTAACAACGTCTAATCAGCTAAGTGGGGCTCTTTCAACCGTAGTTAACGAAGGTGATGAGAAGTCTCGTAAGATTACTTATTACACGCCTGAATTCAATGGTTTCCAGGCTGGTTTAAGTTACACGCCAGATACACGAAACTCTGGACAAGACTATATTGATAAATTAGGTCAAAATGTTGTGAATGGAATAACTCAACCTGGCTCTGAATACACATTACCAACAGCAAAAAATGCTATAGCTGGCGGTATTAGTTGGTCAGGTAATTTAGATAAGGATCAAGCATTTAAATTATCTGTAGTTGGTGAAACAGCTACTATTAAAAATAATGTTAGATCTTCTACTAAATATAAGAATGTTTCTGGTGCGATCTTTGGTGCGCAGTATGCCTATCAAAACTTTTCTGTAGCGGGTTCATGGGGTACGCAAGGTAAAAGTATGTATGCTGATACTGCAACCTCTATGAAAGCAGGCTCATTCTATACTTTAGGCGCTGCTTATGTACAAGGTCCAGTTGGCAGTAGTTTAACATGGATGAAGAGTACTAAGAATAAAAACACTTTAGATTTGATATCTTTGGGATTAGATTATCAAGTAGCACCAGGTTTGCTACCATTTGCTGAGGTAACTTACTTCAAAATGAAACAGAAAAACTCTTATAATAATTCTCAGTACGACAATCAAAGTGATAGCTCCACGAAGTATGTGCCAGCAACAAATGTTGCAGCGGCATATCAAAATTCTGGTACTGCATTTATTCTAGGTACTAAACTAAAATTCTAAATTTTTCTCTAATATTAAGATTCTAGATAATAGGGCGCCTTTTTGGTGCCCTATTATTTTTTTGCGCTTAAACTCAGACTTACAAAGCAACGAAGAAAAGACAGTACTATATAAAAATATAGCGGTTGATTCTGATAAATTATGGCACAACCAGAATGCTCTACTGGAGAAATATTGGTGATAGATACTGTTTATGAAGCAAAAGTACCAAAAGATACAAATGTTTATGTTGCAGACATAGTCAATCAAAGAGGTTTTGATTTTGGAGATACAGAACAAATTGCGATTCCTGAGGCAGTGTGTTTAACGGTATTCTGTTAAGCCTTAGCACATTGATTTCAAAATTTAATCCATCTTCACATGGTTTATGAGATATTCCATGGTAATGTCTTTCAGGTCTAATTTTTTGTCCAACTCTGACAATAACATTTATCATTCTTTGTAACCAATCATTCAGCGCAATAAAGCCTTTAAGTATCAAAGGTCATAATTTTCTACCTACAACCAATAAACAATTTTTAAAATTAAGTTTTATAATGAATATTGGATTAAAGATATTCAAACCATTTGTATGGAACTTGAGTAAAAGTATTTTCTTCAGTCCATTCTGTAAATGTACAACATTTTGACCATATATTCTGATCATAAAACATTTCCGGCACCATGCATAATGGTGCATCATTGTTAGTTTTTTCTCCTTCTACCTTTATACTTTCAACATTATATTCTTCATATAATACATAAATATTGTTATATAAAGAATAGGCAGAATATCCTGTAATGGTAATACCATAGGCAAGTCCTGCCCATGGATTAATCGTATTCATAATAGTTGGTATAGCTGCAAAACTTATAGTGGATATGGCTGTATTTCAAGCTTCTTTATATTCTTCGTTATAGATCATATAACCTATTTCTGTTAATCTTACCACTAATGAATATTTATCAAATTCATAATACAGGTTATATAACTGTAAAGTATCGCTTCCTAATTTCCACGTGACTTCTGTATTTAGTTCAGGCTTGTTTGCTACTCGTAAAATATCTACAGTTATGTCGCATAATTTAATACCTACGGCTGTATAATGCATAATTTGATGAACCTTAAGCATTAAATTAGTTAAAAATACTGATTCTCTATATGATAGATCATCCGTAAGAACACTTTTATAGTGATTAACATATTTATAATCTTGTGTAGCTACTTCTTGATTATATTGAGTATTACCTACTTTATCAGGATGTATCTTAAGTGATAATGCTTTATATGCTCTATTTAAGCTTAATTCATTTTCAATTAATACCTGCGCATCATATTGATACATAATTTTTGAATTTCTTGTAACTCCTTGCCAAAGAAAAAACCCACTTTACCGAAATTTTTTATATAAAATAACCAATCTTTTATACTTAAACTAACCTCTTGCAAATGATTAGATACTGATAATTTAATAATACCAAATCTCTAATTTAACTGCACTAATAATTAACCGAACAGATAAGGTGAGTATATAATTCAACAATACTAAATCATTGTCGCTAACACCAACGCTGCTGTTTTTAAAAATTTTACAATGTTAACGCGGATTAGTACGAGTCAATATTTCTGTCAAGTTCATAATATTTGATTGCAATATGATGTGCAATGCGACAGAGAATCTATTTTACTTAGTTATTGCAAATGGTATAAATATGGACTGTCCTTGACGGTTTACTAACAACAAGATAGATTTTTTGCCTTTAGTCTTAGTTTGCTTTATCAGTTCAATAAATTGATTAGCAGTTTTAAGATTAACCTGATTAGCAGATACGATAATATCACCAACTTTAAAACCTCGTAGTGACCATTGAGTTTTGCGGTTAATTTTCAATACTATCAAGCCATCTATCTCTTTTGGTATATCAAATTTCTTTTTGAGATCTAAGTTGAGTGCTGCAATATTTGCGCCCATCACTTCTTTGGCGTTATATTGCTTGTTATCAGTCTCTTGTGCGTTACCTTCTTCATCAGATTCTTTGTCTGTTTCAATTAAGGTGACTTTAAAAATCTTTTTCACACTGTCACGTATTACTACAACATCGATTACCTTACCAATAGGAGACTCTGCTACAATACGTGGCAATTTCTTAGTTGAAGTAACGTCTTGATTATCAAATGTTATAATGATATCTCCAACTTTAATTCCTGCTTTTTCAGCCTGACTATCTTTTGAGACCTCTACAACTAAAGCTCCTTGATTAGCATGGATACTAAATGTTTCAGCTATATCTTCAGTAATAGATTGTATTTTTACTCCCAGTAATCCGCGTATTACTTTCCCAGACTTTTTCAATTGCTCAATAATTGACTTAGCTATAGAAGAAGGTGTAGCAAAGCCAATTCCTATGTTTACTCCAGATGGTGAATAAATTGCCGTATTAATGCCGATTACTTCTCCCTGCATATTAAACATTGGACCACCTGAATTGCCGCGATTAATTGCGGCATCAGTTTGAATGTAATTGTCAATAATACCAACCGCATTAATATCACGACCACTTGCTGAAATAATTCCAGCAGTCACAGTACCACCTAGGCCAAACGGGTTGCCGATAGCGATAATCCAATCACCAACACGAGATTGATCAGAATCGCCGAATTCTACTGCAGGCAAAGTTTTATCTGAATCTACTTTTAGTAGAGCTAAGTCAGTTTTAGTATCAAAGCCAACTACCTTAGCTTTGAGTTGCTTGCCATCGCTAAATTTTACATTAATTTCATCTGCTTCTGCAATTACGTGATGGTTAGTGACTACAAAGCCTGAATGGTCAATCACAAAACCAGAACCAAGTGATACTGTCTTTCTATCATCGTCGTCTTCACTCAGATTACCATTCGGTATGCCAAATTTTTCAAAAAATTGGTTAAATTCTTCAAAAGGAGAGCCATCTGGGAATGGTTGTGATTTTTGACTGTCACTGGCTTTGTAAGGTTTCTGTATTGTAGAAATATTTACTACAGCAGAAACTAGTGGTACCACTAAATCAGCAAAACCAGAAGGTACAGCAGCGTAAGTAGAAGTATTTATATTGACAATAATAGTTACGATTACAGATAATTTTACGCTTATTTTTTTTAGGTATTGCCACGTTTTAGTTTTCATAAGTTTGTCTAATTAATTATTGAAATACTTTAAAAATTCATCTTGTGGTGACAAAAGAATAGTAGAGTTTTCTTTGTCACTAAATGACTTTTTATATGCTTCTAATGAACGATAGAAATTATAAAATTCTGGATCTACTTTAAATGCGTCCGAGTAAGTTTTTGAAGCTAAAGCATCACCCTCACCCTTGGTTATTTGAGAGGTTTTGTAAGCTTTAGCTAGAATGATGGTTCGCTCCTTTTCGGAAGTAGATTGGATAACTTGTGACTCTTCTTCACCTTCTGCTCTAAACTCTTTAGCTTCTTTTTCGCGATCAGCTTGCATTCTTTTGTAAATAGCTGCACTATTCTCATTCGGTAAGTCTGCTCGTAAGATTTTTGTGTCAACTACGTCAATACCAAATTTTAATGATTCACGATTAACAATTTGCTGAATACGCTCCATAATAGATGAGCGCGCATTAGTAAGTAACCTGGCTAGTGGTTCATCGCCAATTACTTGGCGTAGTGAAGAATCTAAGATGTTATTTAGCCTTGCTTCCAATCCCTTAATCGTTTTTACTGTTTGATAAAATTTTAAAGGATCAATTATTTTGTATTTGGCATAAGCACTTATAATTACTCGTTTTTGGTCTTTAGCTATAAGCTCTTTTTCTTCAGCTGTGACATTTAATAAGCGGTTATCAAAATACATCACATTTTGGATAAATGGTATTTTTATATGTAGTCCAGGCTTTTTTTCAATTCTTACGGATTCACCGAATTGTAATACAATCGCTTGCTGTGTTTGATCTACTACAAAGAACGAATTTAGTAGCGCAATAATAGCAATTACGGTGAATATTATATATTTTATATTTTTATCCTTCATTTTCAATATTACTAATTGCTTTGTTATTATTTTTATTTAAGAGTAAGTATGGCATTACAGAGCCTCCCGCCTTACCGCTAACGATAAATTTGGAGGCATTTTGTAGCACTTCTTCCATGGTTTCTAGATATATTCGTTTTTTGGTTACATCTTTGGCGTTGACATATTGCTTATAAATATCAGAAAATCTATTGGCTTCACCCTTAGCTTTTTCAATTGCATTGGATTTATAACCTTCAGCATCTTGGATCATTTTAGCAGCCTCACCTCTTGCTTTTGGCAAAATGTCATTACGATATGCTTCTGCTTGATTGATCAATCTTTCTTTGTCAGCACGAGCGGTTTGTACATCTCGGAAAGCATCAATTACTTCTGCAGGCGGATCTACTTTTAGCAAATGAAGATTTTCGATGATAACCCCACTTTGATATTTATCAAGGGTACTTTGTAGTAGTTTCTTTGCTTCTTCCTCAATTTTTGCACGACCTTCGGTTTGAGCAGCTGCAATTTGTGTATTACCAATAACTTCGCGCATTGCACTTTCTGCTGCACTTTTTACAGTATCTTTTACTCCTGCTACATCAAATAGAAAGTCTTTGAGGTTAATGATGTGCCACTGGACAAAAAAGTTGATATCAACAATATTTTCATCTCCAGTGAGCATCAAGCTTTCTTGTGGAATCAAGGTTAATTTGTCATTGCCAGAGACTTTTGTGTAGCTTATACCTTTGATTGCATTTGTAGTTGAACGGAAGCCTATTTCTTCTTTCTGACTATGCTCAACAATGACTATTTGCACTTCTTCTAAAGGATACGGCAAATGATAATTAGGCCCAGGAGTAGCGATGCGAACGAATTTACCGAATCTGGTCACTGCTGCTTGTTCGCCTTCATCTACAATATAAAAACCAGATAATAGCCAAAACACTACTATTACTGCTACAACGATAGGAAAGAAAGCATTACCAGGTAAATTCAAGAAATTTCGATTCTTAAAAAAATGACCGAGCTTACTGGCACGTTTCTTTATAATTGCTTCTAAATTTTCCTGTCCTGTAGAACTAGAAGACTTTCCCCATGGTGATTTGTAATTTTTATCGTCACACACTTAATTAACTCACTCCAGCTCTTAAATAATGATTTCCATTTATTTGGAATATACTATTATTTGAAATATACTATAGAATAATACAAATACACCAATATATACACTATATAAACATTATCTTTGAATTACGCAAGTCTATGATTGATATAATTGATAAAATAAACACTCTTTTAAGTGAGGTGACGATTAATGATCAAAAATATAATCTCATTGGTTTGGATTATGTGATGGGGATTAAAGTGAACGACGGTGTAGTGGGATTGGTTATGAATATTAATGCACAGAACCAGAAAATATCTGGAGATTTATACAAGGTAGTGCATAATTTGGTCAGCTCAGTAGCTGGGATATCAAAAGTAAATATCGCTTTAACTGGAGTGCATGCAGAGAAGCCCAGCAAACAGAAGATTGTTTTAAGTGGCATTAAAAAAGTAATCGCCGTAGTTTCAGGTAAAGGTGGGGTTGGTAAGTCTACTACTGCAATAAATTTAGCACTAGCATTGGCGCAGATGAATCATAAAGTTGGTTTAGCAGATGCTGATGTTTACGGACCTTCAATACCTACTATGCTTGGAATTAAAAAAAAACCAGAATCTAAAGATCAGAAAATAATCCCAATTGAAAAATTTGGAATCAAAAGCATGTCTTTAGGTTTTTTAGTGCCAGAAGATTCGGCAGTCATTTGGCGAGGACCAATGGCTGTAAAAGCGCTACATCAAATATTATACGGCACACATTGGGGGCAATTAGATTATTTAATTATCGATATGCCACCAGGTACTGGGGATATTCATTTAAGTTTGGCTGAACACTATCAACTTGACGGCGTTCTTATTGTTTCAACTCCACAAACCGTCGCTTTAGCCGATGCTGTGCGGGCAATACATATGTATCAGAAAGTACAAATTCCTATTATTGGCTGTGTGGAAAACATGAGTTATTTTCTTGACCCAGTGACCGGCAATAAAAACCATATATTTGGTGAAAATGGTCTAAAGTATTTGGCTCAAAAAATGAATTTGCCATTGCTAGCGCAGATTATGATGGATATACGCATTAGACAAAGTAGTGACTTAGGTCAGTCTGTGATGTATAATGAGGAGATTGCTAAAATTTATCACGATCTAGCCGATGAGGTGGTGGCCATCTGCAATCTTAAAGTGTAACTGAATTCTTACCTGAGATAGTGCGGATAATCAAAAATTTATTATCTTGACGACAATGTAACAGTAGCGTTCAAAGAAATATTTTATGATAAATATGGCAATAGTGGTTGGTTTATGCGGTAATTCAAAAAACTAAATGAAACGATATATGATTTCACTTGAAATATATTAATGTATGCAGAGGAGATGAATAATAGTAAATTCAGACTCCATAACTATCCGATCGTGTATTAAAGTACTGTACGTCATATAACTTATCGAGCATAACATAGCGTGAATACAGTGATAAGACAGATTTAGCAGATTTAGTTCTGTAAACCTTAACTGCTTGCGAAGTAAAAGATATCACTGTAGTTGCAATAGCCAAAAATGACATGATATTCAGAATAAGTGCCCCGGACATAATATACTCCTGAATTTTCTTGATTTTTCTCACCTTGCAGAAGGTTTTTCTCGATATACTTTGTATAACAAAATTCATTCAAAGGCATCAATAATTTTTTTCAATCAGATATCCATCAGTAGCAGGAAATCTATCTTTTATAGTAAAAGCATCATTGCTATCTTCATTAACTGTAATAGCCAAAGAAGCATTGTAAGCCCCCCTGACAACAAAACATAGTGGCTGTTAAGGATCAAGTTAGTCATACTATTAGTATTATAGATATAAGTTATTTCAGATATGGAGATAATATTTATCGCTTCAAGATTAGTAAAATATATGTTAAATAAAATCACTACCTAAGTGGAATAATAAAGGTAATGTTAAGTAATGTATTTGTTACAGATGTGCCATTTAAAACAATGAACTTGTTAGTATCGGTATAGATGATCTCTTTTAATTGATTATTAGCAAAATATCCTTAGCTAATTACATGGAGTGGTTGGTAAGGTTAATTTGTGTATGATCAGACATTCACTAAATCCATACACGCATTTTATCTTTTTAAATGTCACAATATTAGTATATAATAAAATTCTAGAATTTTTTGTATTGAAGTTATGCACCAGAAGATTAATTTTCAAAAGCTGACCCAAAACTCATTAAAAATAGTAGAAAAATATCAAATTTTGCTCAATAAGGTTTCCAAAAATGAGTCTTGGCAAAATAACGAGCCTATTTTTGACCACTTAGAAACAAGTAAAACCTTTGTCGATATATTTACCAGTTTATATTCTAATCCACAAAAATTGCTTGACTTACAAGCTGATTACGTAAGAGAGTCTATAGCGTTACTCGAGTATAGTTTAAAAAAGTGCGCTGGAGAAAATCCATCTCCTATTTACGAGCCTGCAAGGAAAGATAAGAGATTTCAAGATGAGTCATGGAATGAAAGTGTATTTTTTGATTTCGTTAAACAAACTTATTTGATGAACACCATCTGGCTGGAAACTTTATTCAGTGATATTCATGTTGCTCATAAAACAAAGTTACGGGCTAATTTCTTTATTCGTCAAATAATAAACGCACTTGCTCCATCAAATTTTATTTCAACTAATCCAACGGTACTTAAAGAAATCATAGCTACTAACGGTGAGAATTTATTGAAAGGTTTAAACAATTTAATTGAAGATCTTGATAGTAGCAAACATATCTTTGATATTAAGCGTATAGATAACAAAGTATATGAAATTGGCAGAAATATTGCTACCACTAAAGGCCAAGTAGTATATCAAAATGATTTGATGCAATTAATATACTATGAGCCTACAACAGCACAAGTGCGTTACGTGCCTTTGCTAGTTATACCACCTTGGATTAATAAATATTATATCTTAGATTTAACAGAGCATGATTCATTTGTGCGTTGGGTTGTCAATCAAGGAGTGAGCGTTTTTTTAATTTCATGGGTTAATCCTGATGCAAAATTAAGTAATAAGACTTTTGATGATTATATGTTGCAAGGGCCGATAGAGGCTATTAATTTCATTAAAACACTTACTGCAACTAAGGATGTTAACGTACTTGGTTATTGTTTAGGTGGGACTCTAACTAGTATCACCGCAGCTTACTTGTATAGTAAAGGAGATCATAGCATTAAATCAGCTACATTCTTGACTACATTACTAGATTTTCAAGATGCTGGTGATATATTGGTTTTCATTGATGATAGTCAGCTCAAAAAAATAGAAAGTAAGATGCTGAAAGATGGTTATTATGATGGCGATTATATGAGCGCTACATTTAGTTTATTACGCTCAAATGATATGATCTGGTCGTTTTTTGTGAATAACTATCTTTTAGGTAAAGAGCCATTACCTTTTGATATATTATATTGGAATGCAGATTCCACTAGATTGCCAGCAAAAATGCATAGTTTCTATTTGAGAAATATGTATATGGAAAATAATTTAGCAAAGCCAAGTAAAATTAAGATTGCTGGCGTCCCTGTAGATCTGCATAACATTCATATGCCTTGCTATTTCCTTTCTGGGATTGACGATCATATCGCGCCTTGGAGGGCAACTTACCAAGCGCATGAATTGATTAGTGGGCCAATAAAATTTGTTTTGTCAGGATCTGGTCATGTTGCTGGAGTTGTAAATCCTCCAGGCAAAAATAAATACTATTACTGGACAAACGATACTAAGAATTTATCTAGTACTAAGTGGCTCAGTAGTGCTACTAAGTGTAATGGATCATGGTGGCCAGACTGGGCTAAGTGGCTCAAAACTCATTCTGGTAAAAAAATAAAACCCATATCTGAAGCGGTAGTAAAAAAATATTATGTTGAAGACGCACCTGGAAGTTATGTAATGATAAAGTAATTTAGATGTATCGCTTAAGCATTGCGATCAGCTCTTCTTGAGAAGAAGCAAAATTAGATTTTATCCAATGAGTTTGCGCAATACGTAATAATTGGCCTATTTCTGTACTTTGTTTTAAGGTAAAGGCTTTCATAATTTCATGCCCTGAAATCGGTATTGTCTGTAGTTTTAATTTTTGTATGTTTTTAATTAATAAACAGGTTTCTTTATCAGTTTTGTCATTATTTATAAAGTGAAGAATTAGAGCTCCTGTAACTTCATTTTTGCCATATTGGTATACAAGTGCTAATAACGCACTTTCTTTTATGCGCGGGGTTAATTCACATAATATGCTTAAATATTTCATTTGTTTATTTGGTAGTCTTAATGCACTAGTCACTTCGTGTACAGAGTCTTGCGAATTATCTATTATAACTAATAATTTAATCAAAAAATTGATTTCATTGCCCAAGTTTTTTTCAAGCAGTTGAGCGGTATTTAGTAGTTTGAGAAAATCTGATTTAATATTAGGGAGCAATTCTTGCAAAATACCAGCTTTAAACATCAGTTCAATTGCCCATTCATTATGAGGAGTTTTCAATAGTTTGGTTAATTCTTTGCACTTGCG